>CAYNRM010000044.1:0-10787 GCA_964399555.1 uncultured Gammaproteobacteria bacterium
CCTCCGGAACGGAAACTTTCAAAGGTGATATCGGCGGGGTTGATAAAAACTTCAGATTCTTTGACTTCGGGTAATACGGCGATAGTGGCGGTTGAGGTGTGGATGCGTCCTCCGGATTCGGTTTTAGGGACTCTTTGCACCCGGTGTACTCCAGCTTCGTACTGAAGTAAATTGAAGGTGTCTTTACCACGAACTTTAATGACTATTTGTTTAATTTGTCCTATTCCTCCTTCGGAGCGATCTAGTTCTTCAATTTTCCAGTTTTTGGTTTCTGCGAAACGGGTATACATGCGAAGTAAGTCGCCGGCAAAAAGGCCGGCTTCATCACCGCCGGCTGCAGAACGGATTTCCATTATCGCAGCATTAGGATTAATTGATTCATCAAGATCATTTGAATCTTGATGCTCACTCATAGGTGTTGAAGCAGAATCAGCTAGATCCTTTTTTTGTTTTTCTAAATCCTCGATTTCAGCTTTAGCGAGTTCTCCCATTTCCGGGTCTTTTGCTAATTCCTTGAGTTCTTCGATTCTTTGGTCTAAATCTGTTATTTGTTGTGTTAGATAATCTTCCATTGGGTTTGAGAGATACGTAATAGGAGATAAGTGATACGTTAATCTTATCACGTATTTCGTGTCACTTATTATTAGCTAGGAACGGATTGCTTTGCGGGCTTGCATCAAAAGATCTTTGAGGGATGGTTTATCAGTTTTATCAATAATAGTTCTAGCAGCTCTAGCTTCTTTAATTTTTCTCTTTTCTTCGCCTTTTTCTGCTGCTTTTTCAGTAAACTTTTTGAATTTATCAACCTGACCTAAAGTATCAACTAATTTTTGCTGACCTGTATACAGAGGATGACAATTAGAACAAATATCAACCCGGATATTTTCAAGTGTTGAACCTGAATTAAAAGTTGCACCACAGGCACAAGTAATTTTAGCGCTTTCATTCCATACTGGATGTGTGTTTGCTTTCATATCGTTGTCTAGTATATCAAATTTTAAGCCTGTGTACAACACACTTGGTATGAAGCTAATTTCTTTGGTGTTTGGAGTGTGGATGATGATGTTCGTCTTTTCCTAATGTACCCCAATAGACGCCCAATACAATCAAGCAGGTGCCTATGATGAAGGAGAAGGAGATTCTTTCACCCAATAAAGGAATGGCAAGGGTAGCGGCAACAGCGGGTTCTAAATATTGGATGAAATTAGCATGCGACAGTGGTATTTTTTTCAGTCCCCAAAGTAAAAGAAAGTAAGCACATATCGAGGACAGGACCGTGATGTAGATGAGTCCAAAGATACCGGAGATTCCAACTTTTAAAATCCAACTAGGATTTTGGATGTATTCGACAAGAGCGGGGATTGCGAAAGCGACTGTCGCAACTAAGAAAGTGATGGCGACTAAGACTAGTGGTGAGTAGAACTTGAGCATTTTTTTGAAAATCATTGATCCGGCAACAAATGAAATTGATGAACCAATTATCAAAAGATTGCCTACCAGTTGCTTTGTGGAGAGCTCACCTAATATAAGTAAGGGGATGCCAATTATTGATAAAGCACCCAGAAGGCTGATAATGATACCAGCAAAATTAGCATAATAGATTTTTTCTTTTAAGAACCACCAGCCTCCAATTACAGATATCACAGGGATAGAAAGCTCCAGGACTGAGGCGTCTATAGCGGTTGTTCTTTGTAAACCCATATAGAAAAGGGAAATATTGATCGCTGCCATCAGTAATCCACCAAGGATGAGTTTAGGGAGATGTTCAAATTTAATTCGTCTATCTTTCTCTGCTAACGAAAATAGAAACGGAATTATTAGCAAACAGGCGATTCCGTAGCGTAAAAAACCCAAACTCATTAAGGGGATCTCAACCAAAGTTATTTTGGCGAACACATAATTTGCACCCCAAATTAAATGGGCTGTGATTATAGCGAGGTAGAAAATAGGTTTTTTTAGAATTTCGGAATTCACCAATTTTTGCCCATCAGTTTGCTGGGGGGCGGTTAATCTTTTCCAGAAGGTCAGAAATGTTGATTGTTTCCTGGGTGCGGGTATGCAAATCTTTGAGAATAATTTGGTTGGGGTTTTCGTTTTCTATTAGTCCGACAATTACTGCAAATTGGATTCCCTTGGCGTCGGTGTATTTCAATTGTTTTTCCATTTTGGAAGTAGGATCAAGCCAGATTTCAGAGTTTATTCCGGCATTTCTTAGCAAAGCTAAAACACCTAAAGCTTTTGATTGATGTTGAGGGGTATTTAGGGCAACTAACACTTTAGATTTAGTTTGAATGGGCTTTAATAAATTATTAGCCTCAAGCGCTTCTACTGTTCGATCAAATCCCATGGCAAAACCAATAGCCGGAATATCAGTGCCAGTGAATTTGCCGATCATTTTATCGTATCTGCCACCACCGCAAAGCGATGAAGAGTTGGGGTCGGCTCTTAAGACGACTTCCAAAATTATGCCTGTGTAGTAGTCGAGACCTCTAACTAAAGTTGGATCAAACATTAGAATATTGTCTGGGTACCCTTCAGCTTTGAAATCGTTAATTACCTGAGCTAAATTTTCGGTGGGTTGCATACTTTTAATTTTGCTAAGAGTTCGAGCAGCTTCTGCGCCGCTTAAGCCTTTTTGAGATAATTCCTGGATAACTCCGGTTTCGCCGATTTTATTTAATTTGTCGATTGCGCTTAAATGTTTTGGGTCGAACTCGGCGAGTAGGCTTCGGTCATTTATTTTTATAACAATATCAAGACCTAGTTGTTTGTAGATTTGGTAGGCCAAACTTAAGATTTCAGTATCGGCAAGAGGGGAGGAGACACCGACAATATCTGCGTCACATTGTAGAAATTCTCGGTACCTGCCTTTTTGAGTATTTTCACCTCTGAAAGCTGGTTGGATCTGGTATCTTTTAAAAGGCATTATTAGTTTTTGTTGGCCGACAGGCCCCCACTGGGCGACTACTCTGGCTAGTGGAACAGTCTGGTCATATTTTAAAGCCAATCTATCTCCGCCTTGGGACTCAAATTTGTAAATAAGTTTTTCTTCTTCACCGTATTTCCCCTGAAGAGTTTCTTCGTATTCGACGGTCGGAGTTTCGATAGGATCGAAGCCAAATCTTTCAAATACTGAAATGATTCGGTCAATTACAGCTTTTCTTTTTAAAGCATCTGATGGTAAAAAATCCCTAAAACCTTTTGGTGTTTGTAGTTTCATAGATGTTTATTTTTTTCTTTTATCCAGTTCCTCTAAAATTTCTTTTGGATGAATACCTAGATAGGATAACAGAACTAGGCTATGAAACAAAAGATCTGCAAATTCTTCAATGATTCTTTGTTTGACGCCACCTTTAGATGCAATCACAACTTCTACAGCTTCCTCGCCGACTTTTTGAATAATTTTATCTCCACCTTCTTTAAAAAGGGAAGAGAGGTAAGAATTCTCCGGTAATTCTTTTTTGCGTTTTTCTATCAAATCAAAAAGTTCGTTAATCATATTTTTCAAAAAAGCAGGATTTTGCCCCTGTGTGGCAAACTGTCGGGCCTAACATTTTTACTTTTACCAAGATTGTGTCTTTATCACAATCGATAAAGATTTCTTTAACTTCAAGTTTGTTACCGGACTCCTCACCTTTCATCCATAATTTTTTCCGAGACCTGCTATAAAAATGTACGAGCTTTGTTTCATTAGTTTTTTCGAAGCTTTCCTGATTCATATATCCGAGCATTAAAACGTCACCTGACTCAAAATCCTGAATAATAGCTGGTACTAAGCCGTTTCCTTTTTGAAAATTTAATTCCATACTAAATCCTCACCTCTATTCTAGCCGCTTTTAGATAGGCTTTTAAGTCGGTAATTTTTATTTCTCCAAAATGGAAAAGTGAGGCTGCTAAGGCGGCATCTGCAGCGCCAGTTGTTAAGATTTCAGTAAAGTCTGCTAATTCTCCTGCTCCGCCAGACGCTATTACCGGGATAGTTACAGTATTTGAAACCTGACTTGTCAACTCAATATCAAAACCAGATTTTGTTCCGTCCTTATCCATACTTGTTAAAAGTATTTCTCCTGCTCCCAGCGAAGCGCCTTTTTTTGCCCACTCGATTACATTAAGACCAGTGCTTTCCCGTCCACCATTAACGAAAACATTCCAGGAAGTGCCTACCTTTTTGGCATCTATTGCCAGAACTATACATTGACTTCCAAATTCGTTCGCCGCTTCTGTTAGAAGACTCGGATTTTTTACTGCTGCGGTATTCAGAGAGACTTTCTCAGCGCCGGCATTTATGATTTTTCTAATTTGATCAAGATTATTAATTCCCCCTCCAACAGTAAACGGGATGAATACTTCTTTAGCAACCTTTTTGACAATATCAATTATAGTCTCCCGGTTATCAGAGGAAGCTGTAATATCCAGAAATATGAGCTCGTCAGCGCCCTGATCATTATAAAATTTAGCTAATGTGACGGGGTCACCGGCGTCAATTAAATTAACAAAATTAATTCCTTTAACAACACGTCCCTGGTCGACATCAAGACAGGGGATGATTCTTTTAGCTAACATCTAACGCCTCCCTTAAATCGATTCTTCCCTCATACAATGCTTTCCCTAGTATCACTCCTTCGGCGCCGGAATTTTTCAATTGGCGAATTTGATTAATATCGGAAACACCTCCTGAGGCGATGACAGGGGAGTCAATCGATTTGATTAGCTTACTAAGTTCAATAAAATTTGGGCCAGTTAAACTACCGTCTTTAGAAATATCAGTAAATATAAATCTTTTCGCGCCTAAATCTTCAAGTTTCTTAGCAGTTTTAAAGATATTTAGACCACTTTGCGCAATCCATCCCTTAGTCATAAGGGAGCCGTCTTTAGCATCTAATCCAACAACGACTTGATTCCCAAATTCCTCAAAGGCAAGTTTTGCGAAATTAAAATCCTCCAAAATAATTGTTCCCAGGACAACTCTTAGAACATTAATTTCCAGATATTTTTTTATACTTTCCCGATTTCTAATTCCACCACCTACTTCGATTGGAATGTTGAGCTCTTTGGCTATTTTAGAGATTATGTCAAAATTGACAGGTGAACCTGCTTTGGCTCCATCCAGGTCAACAATATGTAAAATCGAGGCTCCTTTTTGTTGCCAATCTAAGGCGACTTCCAGTGGGTCTAAAGAGTAAGTAGTTGACTGGCCATAGTCTCCCTGAAAAAGTCTGACGCATTTTCCGCCGAGTATGTCGATTGCCGGAATGATTATCATTGACAACCTTTCGTAAAATTTTCTAATAATTTTAGACCGATCTCGCCACTTTTCTCTGAGTGGAATTGGGTGGCGAAAATATTATTATGTTCTATTATTGAGGGAAAAGTAATTCCGTAATCGGTAGTTCCGGAAATAATGCTTTTTTCCTCTGGCTCACAATAATAGCTATTAACGAAATAGAAATAGCTACCGTCTTTTATGTCTTTGAGAAGTTGTGATTTTGAATTTAATACTTTGACATTATTCCAACCCATTTCTGGGATTTTTAATTCTCCCGTAAATTTTTTTACTTTACCTTTAAGAATGCCAAGGCATTTCGTATCTCCTTCTTCACTATACTCAAACAGTAGTTGCATCCCTAAACAGGTTCCGAGGAAAGGTTTACCATTTTCAATTTCCTCAATTAAAAAATGATCCAACCCTTTGGAGATAAGATTTTTCATTCCTGTTCTAGCCGCACCAACGCCAGGGAGGATTAAACCTTGGGTTGCTTTAAGTTTTTCAATATCACCAGAAATAAAATTTGGCACTTTTAATTTATCAAGTGCATTTTTTACGCTTGTCAAATTACCCAGACCGTAGTCAATAATTCCTATCATAATTTCCCTTTCGTTGATGGGATCTGGTCTTTAGATCTGGGGTCTATTTCTACAGCCATTCTGATGGCTCTAGCTACTGCTTTGAACATAGCTTCAGCGATGTGGTGGTCGTTTTTGCCCTGCTCAACTTTTATATATAAATTTATTTTGGCACTTTGAGCGAAAGAGTCCCAAAAATGCCAGACTAAGTCAGTTGATAAATCACCTACTTTTGGGTTAATGAATTTGCAGTCAAAAGTAAATGAATATCTTCCTGCAAAGTCTATGGCGACGGTAGCTAAGGCTTCATCCATAGGCAGTATGAAGAATCCGTAAGGATTGCTTTCGCCAGGTTTATTATCTAAAGACTCGTTAAACTTTTCATCCGCTGGTAATACAAAAAACCCATATCGCTTTAGACCTTTTTTATCTCCGAGTGCATTCAATAGGGCTTCTCCTAAAACTATGCCGATATCTTCTACTGTGTGATGCTCGTCAATAAAAGTGTCACCTTTAGCGTTAATTTCCAAATCTATTAAGCTGTGTTTGGAAAATAAGTCCAGCATGTGATTTAGAAATCCGACTGGTGTGTCTATTTTTCTTTGACCACTACCATCCAAATTAAGCTTAACTTCGACTTGGGTTTCTGAGGTCTCCCGTTTTATTTCTGCTACTCTTTTCATTTTATTAATCCTAACAAATCGTTGACGTTTTTGAGTTGGTAATCTCCCAAATCCTTTCCTATAAAAATGCTTTTCATCCCAGCTTTTTTAGCGGCGATCACATCATTGATTGTGTCACCTACATATACAGGATTATCACTATTGATTCGCCTTTTCGCTTCAAGTAGTGGTGCAGGGTTTGGTTTAGTAAACCTGGCGTCTTCCTTGCCTATTACACACTTTTTGTTAAAGAATTTGTTTAAATTGAAATGGTTAATAGCAAACTCTGCTTCTAATTTAGGACGACCTGTTGCAATCGCTAATGGGTAGGATCTGGCCAGTTCTTTTAAGGTTTCCTCTGAGATTAGTAGACTCTCATTGTATATCAAACCTTTCTCCCCTTCCCATGTTGGGTTTCGTCTCTCTATTTTTTTAAATAACTCACTTCCTAAATAGAATGTCTGCCAAATATCATATAGCTGCTGGTAAAGAAGAGATTTTTTAACAGGATCGGTGACGATTTTCGATTGTGTCTCATAATCACTTACTCCTTTACTATTTTTAATAAGTTCAATTATGGCAAAGGTTGAGTCGATGTCGTCATTAAAGCCGGGAAGGGATTTAATCTTATCAACCTCGGATTTAGTAATTTTGAGTTTAAAATTATTATTTTGAAGATAGTAATTAACTGTTTTAATAATTGCTAACCGACAGGAATTAGTTTCGTCGATTAAGACTCCATCCATATCAAAAATAATTCCATCGAGTTGCAAAGTGCTCTCCTTATAGCTGTTTAAAATCTTCATTAAGCGATCATTTATTTTCTTTTGGCCGACGGTAATTCTGATGGCGTTGTTAGTTAGCTCGGACACGAAAAAACGAAGAGCTACCTTATTTTCTTTTAAGTAATCTCTGAATTTTTCAAAATCTGTGCCTGCATACTTAACAAATATAAAGTTAGTTTCTGAACTATAAACTTTAAAATAGGGGAGAGTAGCTAAATTCTCTGATAATCTACGGCGCTCTTTCTTTAGTTCATCAATATTAGTTTTTGCCAATTTTACATTTTTAAGAATTTCGATTCCGGCAACTTCTGCTGCCAGATTAACATTGAATGGAGGCTTAATTTTCATGAACTGGGAGACTAAATATTCATTCATAATGGCAAAGCCTAGTCTTAATCCGGCAATTCCTGCCCATTTACTGAAAGTTCTTAAGATCATTAAATTTGGATACTTTTTAATTAAGCCGAGAAAGTCTTCTTTAGCGTATTCAGCGTAGGCTTCATCAAGAAGAACTAATTTTCCAGTTTCAAGTAGTTTAATGACGTCAGCTTTTGCGGTTGAATTTCCAGTAGGGTTATTAGGAGAGCAGACAATAATAATTTTAGTTTTTGAATTGACAGCTTTTAAAGCCTTTCTCATATCAATAGAAAAATTATCATCACGGGGTATGTTGATAATTTTTCCGCGATTCAATTTCAGACTTACATCATACATTCCAAAAGTTGGTGGAAAATTAATTACCTGATCGTTGATATTTAGGGTTAGTTTAAAAATTAAATCTATAATTTCGTCAGATCCGGAACCTACCATTATTTTTTCAGGCGATACGTTAAGATATTTCCCAATTGATTTTCTGAGAGTTTTATATTCGGGGTCAGGATAATAATTATAAAATTTGTAATTACCCAGAGCTTTAGAAATAATTCTGGGATCACTAAATAAATTTTCACCTTGATCCAGTTTTATAATTTCTCCCTCTGGTATATTAAATTTTTCCGCTAAATCCCACACCGATGAAACGGTTTTATATTCCTGAAAGTCCAGGACTTCATTCCTGATAAATTTTTTTAAATTAGACATTACTATCTCCTTCAAATCTGACAGTCGCAGAATAACCGTGAGCGGGAAGACCTTCTACCTGGGAGAGCTTCTCAATTGTCTGTCTAATTTTTGATAAACCTACTTTGCTTACTTCCTGCAGTTCAATCATTTTTCCAAAACTGTCAACTGAAAGGGCGCTGAATGATTTAGCATTTTGGCCAGTTGGTAAAACATGGTTGGCTCCGGTTGCATAATCGCCGCTGCCTTTGCAGGTATAATTTCCGAGGAAGATTGAGCCCGCATTGATAATTTTTTCGGCAATTTCCAAAGGATTTTCTGTCGCAATTATTAAATGCTCGGGAGCATATTCGTTAGTAAAATCTATTGCTTCTTCCAGAGAGTCTACAATAGCTATTAAGCCATTTTTCTGTAATGAAGCTTCGGCTCTCGAGGCAGTCGGTAGAGTTTTCAAGAGTTTTGTAATTTCCAGCATGGTTAATTCAGCTATTCTTTTGGAAGTCGTTATTAAGACTCCCGCCGAATCTTCACCATGTTCGCAATCTGCAAGTAAGTCTGCAGCGATAAATTTGGGGTCAGAATTTTCGTCGGCAAGTATGAAAATTTCGGAAGGACCGGCGGGCATATCAATACTTACTTCACCAAAAAGTAATAGTTTTGCGGCTGTAACATAGGAATTCCCCGGACCCACTATTTTATAGACTTTAGGTATTGTTTCTGTTCCATAAGCGAGAGCTGCAATTGCCTGGGCACCGCCAGTTTTATAAATATTAGTCAGGCCTAAAAGTTTGGCAGCAACTAAAATTGGCTCATTAATTTTTCCTTCAGAATTGGGGGGAGTCACAATTATTATTTCTTTGCAGCCAGCAATTTGAGCGGGGATTGCACTCATTAGTAATGACGAAGGGTAGACTGCTTTTCCGCCAGGAACATATAACCCCACTTTTTCAATTGGGCGCCACTCTCTCCAGACTTTAATACCGATTTCTGTCTCAACTTTCTCTTCGTTGGTTTTTAATTGAGAATTAGAAACCATTGTGATATTTTTTATAGCTTGTTTTAGGGCGATTACAAATTCAGGATCTGCTTTATTCCAAGCCTCGTTAATCTCGGTTGTAGTAACTTTTAGAATTTTCAAATCAGCGCCAAATTGTTTTTCATATTCTAGAACTGCCTTGTCGCCATTTTCTTTTATATTCGCCAGAATTTTGGTCACGATAGGGTATACCTCCTGGTAGTCTGAGGAGGCGCGTTTGAGGATTCTTGACAGGTCCTTTGTTTTTAGATCCTTTAAGTTGATTATCTTCATATTATTATTTTTTCAATGGGCAGAATAATAATTCCCTGGGCGCCTGCTTCTTTTAGTTTTTCGATTGTTTCCCAAAAAACGTCTTCTTTAATGACGGTTTGAATTGAGATCCAGCCCTTTTTAGCAAGAGGGGCAACAGTAGGGGACTTTAGTCCGGGGACTATTTTAATAACATTAGGCAGTATTTCAACAGGGGCGTTCATCATTACATACTTATAATTCTTTGCCGCAAGCACTCCGTTGAAACGGGTTAGGAGTTTATCAATTAGCACTTTCCTACCGTTCGTAAGTGAAGCTTCATTTGCTACCAGAACAGATTCTGAGTCATAGATTTTTGTCAGCAGCTTTAAATCATTTAAAGCCATGGTGCTGCCGCTTGATGTTAAATCAACTATCGCTTGGGCTATACCTAAGGCCGGAGTTATTTCAACTGATCCGCTAATTTCTACCAGCTCAACAGAAATACCATTTTTTTTGAAATAATCTTTAGAAGATTGAGGATAGGAGGTGGCGATTGTTTTTCCTTTGAGATCCTTAATGCTGTTAATATTAGATTCCTTTGGTACGGCAATAACTAAAGAACAGAATCCATAATTTAAACTAAGCAATTTTTTTGCTTTTGGTTTCTTTTCATTTAGAATATTTAAGCCCACAATTCCTAAATCGACTATTCCTTTTTCTACATAGTCAGGGATATCATCATCCCGGACATACAGTATTTCCAAAGGAAAATTACGGCAAAGGGAAAATAGTTTTTGCTTGTAACTTTCAAATTGCAGACCGCTATTTCTTAGAAACTCTAACGTTTCTGCTGTGAGACGGCCCTCTTTTTGTACTGCCAGTTTAATGTTTCTGCTGTTTAATTCTGCCATATATTTCTCTCCTAAATAGCTCCTGAAACAAGTTCAGGATGACACTGATAAAAAAGGAACGAGAGTTTTGGTCAAAAAAAAGACCGCTCCCGCGGTCCCATCCTTGTTCCCTTCAGCTTACGCATTCAGGGCTCTTAGTGGCGACTCCGCAGATCCGCCGGCTGGCGGACTAGTGACATCGTCTGTTGATTTAACAGTTCAACTTCTGTAAGGTATTTTGACCTTCAGCTCCCAAATCGTGACTTTGGTACAAACG
>CAYNRM010000045.1:0-7327 GCA_964399555.1 uncultured Gammaproteobacteria bacterium
GGGTTTATAGAGACTGCCGGCGAGTTTGGCGACCATTTTGTTGTAGGAAATGCCGACTGAACAGGAGATCCATTCGCCGGCTTGTTCATTAATTTTTTGTTTTATTTCAGACCCCAACCTCAGTAATCTTTTTTCAGGAGAGATATCGGTGTCTCCGGCAACGGGGCCTGATTTATCTAGATCAATTTCCAGGAAAACTTCGTCTATTGAGAAGACCTCGAGTTTATCTGAGTAGTTTTTTAGAATATTAAGAAATTTTTTGGTGATAGAGAGGTATTTGTCTGAGTCGCCTTTTACTAGGATTAGGTCAGGGCAAAGCTTAAAGGCGTCGGGGATTTTCATGCCGGTTTTAACGCCTCTTAATTTGGCTTCAACTGAGGCGGCGCCAACTACGGTTCGGGTTAATCGGTCGCCACCGGTTACACCAATTGGTTTTCCCCTTAAGCGAGGGTTGGCTTGTTGTTCAACGGTGGCAAAAAACGAGTTGAAGTCGATATGGATAATGTAATTCATTTTTATTTTTCGAGCCCCGGATCAAGTCCGGGATAAACTCCGCGAGAAAATACCTTACAGTACTGGAATGTTGTATTTTCTCATTTCATTCGAAAAATAAGGCTTCGAAAGATAATTTTTATTCTGCTTCAAAAAACTTTCCGCCTTGCTGTAGATACAGTTTAATCAGCTCCTGTTTCTTTTTTTGGCTGAAGTCTTTGATTTTTATTTCCCGCTCTCTAGCTAGTTCAATATCTTCATGCTCTTCTAAGTAAACTAATCTTTTAACCGGGTAGCGGGCGGTGTATTTACCTCCCAATCCTGAGATGTGCTGGTCGAAACGGGCTTCTGGTTTCCAAGTCATGCCGGTGTAATAGTAGCCGTTGTATAACTCCAGAATATAGACATACCATTTCCACTTTTTATACATATTATTTTTCGAACTAAGTGAGAAAATTCCTTATATTGTATTTTCTCGTTTCACTCGAAAAATAATCAGCTCTCTTCTATTGCTTCCAGAAGCCATTTTAGGTTAATTGTATCGAAGCCTAGTCGGTAAAAATTACCGCCGGAGGAGACTGAGAAATGGTACATGGTGTTTCCAGCTTCACGGCTTTGGTGGACTAGGTTTACTTTTTCGATTTCTATACGGCGGGTTTTCCAGAAAAAGACGTGAGGAGTTATCGCGCCTTTTTTGAAAAATACCCAAACATTAACCGGTTCACAAAGTTCTATCATGCTTTTTTAAAGACCTTTTTGAGTAGTATTGAGATGTGGAGTAAAGCAATGAACATATTCGGTTTTATTTTGGTATATTATTTTTAACCCAAATTTAACCCGAAGTCAAGATAGAGATTAAGGAAGGGGCTTAATATAGCGTTTGAGTCCGGCATCAAAGGAATAGCCTGATCTTTGGGCAGTTCTGTCATAGCGCATCTTCCCTGCCTCATACCACTGTTTATGACTTAACCAATTATTTTCAGAAACCGGCCTAACTAGAATAGCACCAATATCTCTTCTCCATTCTCCAAACATTTCTATTAAATGAAGACCAAATGGTTCCCATCTTTTTAAAGGGACACCTTCCGGATAGGATTGAACTGCCTGGATCTGGAGAATATCCAGCATACTAGTTTCAGATCTTCTTAAGTTGAAAGAGTACATGACTGCTGGAACCGGCTCTTCATGCTCTAAAGAGTCTCGGGTGTAAACTCCAAAGGCATAAACCCCATCGAGATGAGTTTCTAAATTATAAGGATTAAACCCATGCTCTTTAGGAGTAAATCCCACTGAGGTAGCACCTAGTCTTGTTCCCTCTGTACGTAAAAGTTCAACGGCGAGAGATGAAAGAGACTCGGACATTCCCGGATCCGAAATAAAGGCCTTCATTGAATTCTCAAAAGCGCCCTGGGAACCTAATTCCTTGGTAAAGCCGGACATAAGAGTTGATTGTAACTATATTTCATACAATTTTCAAACTATAGGTTTTGAATATATTACTTTTCCCTGTGGTAAAATAATTGGACATAAAAATGAAAATTTCGAGGCTGCTTTTTAGTTTTGTTTTACTTGTCACTTGTTACCTGTCTCTTGTCTCTTCTGCTTTAGCAGTTTCTGATCCTCTTTCTGTTCCTAATAATAAGTATGGGATTCATATTATTTCGGCTACCCGGGATGAGGCTTCGGAGGCGGCGAGGTTGGTTAATAATAATGGGGATTGGGGGTATATTACGGTTTTGGCGGAGTCTGGGGATAGGAATGAGGGGAAATGGCAGGAGTTTTTTAATGAGTTAAGACGCAGGCATTTGATTCCGATTGTGAGGCTGGCGACGAAGCCGACGAGTGAGGGGGTCTGGGAGAGGTCCAAGGAAGGAGATCCTGTTGCCTGGGCGGATTTTCTAGATAAGTTAAATTGGCCGGTTAAGAATAGGTATATTACAATTTATAATGAGCCTAATCATGCTTCAGAGTGGGAAGGAGCTGCGGATCCTGAAAGGTTCGCGGGGGTTTTGAATAGTACAATTGATGCTTTAAAAGCCAAGAATGAGGACTTTTTTGTGATGAATCCGGGATTTGATGCGTCGGCACCGAATAAGCCGCCGCAATATCTCGATTCCGAAGAGTATATGATCCGGATGAATGAGGAAGTTCCGGGGATCTTTCAGAAATTGGACGGTTGGGTTTCTCACTCTTATCCTAACCCCGGATTTAAGGGTAAGCCCTGGGATGCGGGCAAGGGAACGATTAATACCTGGGAATGGGAGTTGTCTTTGCTTCGAAAATTAGGGGTGACGAAAACTTTGCCGGTGTTTATTACAGAAACAGGCTGGAAGCATTCTGATGGGATTGATACTAGTTCCGGATTCCCTACTCCTGAGATAATTTCTGAATATTACAAAGAGGCTTTCAGTAAGAATTGGGCTAAACCGCAAATTGTCGCTGTTACTCCATTTTTATTAAATTATCAGGAGGCGCCTTTTGATCAGTTTTCGTTTAAAAAAATTGAGAAGAATATGACGGAGGCTGATAAAGCCCGGCCTTATCATTCCTTCTTTTACAGTATGCAAGAAGCTCTTAAAACTTCAGGGAAACCTGCTCAAATTGAGACTGCAAAGTTTGTGAAAATGGGGATAGAGAAGGATGGGTTTACTAATTATTTAGAAGCTACCGCTTCGGGGATTAGCGTGTCGCTCCCCTACGGCGAACCATATAACCTAATTTTGACTTTTAAGAATACTGGACAATCAATTTGGGGAGATAAGAATGACGTAGCTTTGAATGTGTTTGGGTCGGGGGATGCTTTTGCTAAAACCCGATTTGAGATCCCTCCGGAGGTTAAGATTGAACCGCAGGCAGAAATTACTTTTACTGTTCCGGTTTCAGCTCTAAAGGGTGGGATTTATAAAACAACATTTAATATTTTCTCTTCGGGTAAAGCAATGGTAGAAAATGATTTCCCGTTTGATATTGAAGTAAAGGCGCCGGTTTTTCTTAATATTAACGCCTCAATTAAATGGAAGGATTCATTCGAGGGCGAATATATTTTAGGGATACTTGGGCAACTCCGTTATGCCCTATCTAATACCAGCGCGAAAGTAGTTTTGAATAATGATGGGAAATCAGAGACTATTGAGACTAAGTACTTATTACCGGATCAGGAATATACTTTCACTTTGGAAAGGCCTTTTTATAAAGCTAAATCAATTAATCAGTTGATTTTACCTGGAGCTAATACTCTTGACTTCGGGGAAATGCAGCCGGATATAAGAAGTGCGATTTTGAGGCCGGTAGAGCTCTGGAGGTTGTTGCCCTGGTCTAATTAAAGCTATTGTGATAAAAGAACCTTCACTTGTTTTTCCGGGTAAAACTTACTAGTATTAAGCCATGGATCAGAAGACTCTACAAAAGGTTTTAGCAGAAGCCTTAGAACCAATTAAACAAGATCTTGCGAGGGTGAACGAGACTTTGGATAATAGAGTTCTGCACTCGGTGGTTGAAACGGAAATGACCCTAAAGTCGTATTTTGATAGATACGAGATTAACCAGCACAACATAGAAAGAGTAGATACCAGATTAACTACTGTAGAGGATCATCTTGATATCGAACCACCAGAAGATTTAAGAGTCCCTCGCTTTTCTTCTAAAGGAGTGGTGTTTTCCCCTAAAATCTAGTATGCGAAGCTTGCCAATTGCTCGCGCAATGGGTAAAATATCACGTTAGCACTGAATATTCTATGTGAATAACATATAAAATTCGGGGTTATGCATGGTGGTCGTAGCTCAATGGGTTTAAAGTGAAACTTTAAACGGGTTAGTTTCAAACTAAGTCGCAAAGCGACTGACTCGAAATGATTTAACCCCGGAAGAGCATCTGCCGAAGGCATTGCCAGTGCTGAGGTAAAGTTCGTAGACAGTTTATTGTTCATGGTGGTCGTAGCTCAATGGTAGAGCATCAGTTTGTGGTACTGACGGTTGCGGGTTCAAGTCCCGTCGATCACCCCAGAAAAAACTCCTCCCTAGTGGAGGATTTTTTGTGGGTTTGATTAGCAAGGGACTCAACAAAATATCCAATTTGGTTCGCCTTTTTGCTTAAGCAAAAAGAGCGTATTGTCCTGTCGATTACCCATACTAGTTTAGATTGTTATAAGAGTATATTCTACATACTTTTACTTGAGCTTGACCTAAGACTGGTTCTTCAACTGAATTGCTTTCTCAACTACCTCTGGAGAATAGTAAATTCCTCTTCCGTTGGCTGTATAAAATTCTCCATGTAGATTAGGTCGTTCATTTGGAGGAATACCTCTCTCTTCATATTCCCCCTCAATCTTTGAGATGGCCTCTCTAATGAGTCCTAGAACTTTTATTCTCCCGGCATCCAAAACCCCGCTGATAGTTCCTGGTCTGCGATCATTTGAAACGGTCAACCACCCTGAGGGGGGCTTAGGCTGACTGTCATGTAGAGCTATTAAACGCTTTATTACTAGTGGGGAATAAAAAGTAAAAACACTACCGTTTTTAGCTACAAACTCGCCAGTCAATCTAGGTCTCTCAGCGGATGGAACTTTACTCTTGTCTAACTCTTGCTCTATTTGTTCGATAACTCCGGGTATCCGTGTTTCAGCCCAACGCCGATCTCTGCTAAGGATGCTCGCTATCGTATTCTCGTTCGTTTTATCTCCTATAGCCATCCATTCAGGGGGGGCAATCTCTTCTAACTCTACTATTTCTTTTAGCTCACGAATAACTTCTGGTGAATAATAAGTAGTGAGCCCTTTCATCCCGAATTCTCCGACAAGCTGAGGCCATTGCTGCTCTGGTAAGCCGTCATTTTTCCACTTTTGCATCACCATTTCTATTACAGTAGCTGCTTTATGACGTACCCAATCTGGACTCTTATTGATCAACTTACTAATCCCTGATTTATCCCATTGGCCCGCAGTCATCCAGCCTTGAGGTGCCGGCTTCATTTTATCCGATAATTCTTGCAACCCTTCAAACACTAAGGGGGAATAGAAAGTAACTAGTCTTGATCTTTGAGTAAATTGACCAGAAATATTAGGTTGTTCATTCACAGGAATTTCTTGTTTTTCCCATTCTTCTTTAAAAGAATCAATTATTTGCGCCGCTTTTTCTACCACCCATGGTGCTGATTTTTTTAAAACCCCTGTTAATGTTCCTTGTTCTCCCTCCCCAATACTGTACCATCCCTCCGGAGGAGGGGTCTCACTGTTAATAATCTCTCGAAGTCGCTCAAAAATTATTGGTGCGTAAAAGTCTGCTGGTCCTCTTAGCGACTGATATCGTCTGACTAGAGGGTCTTGATCGGGAATAGGTATCCCTTGTTCTAGTAAATTTCTTTTTATTTCGGCTTCTATATTACGTAACTTATTTAATACCCAACTTGCTTCTCTTTCTAATATCCCGGACAAGGAATTAGCCATTCTTCTTTCTCCTAGCAACCTCCATCCTTCAGGAGGTTTTTCTAAGGGTTTCATTCTTTTAACCAACACGCTTTCTAGTTCAGGAGAATAAAATATACTTGGTCTACCTACTTTGTTAATATAGCTTCGAGCATGCATGGATGGGAAGAAAGGTTCGCTTTGTTCTCTAGCCTGAGCTTCCAGTTCGGATAAAATATTATGTATTTGAGAAGCAATAGCATCTGGCTTTCTCCCTACCGCATATGCCAATGTACCAACAAGCCCTTTTTGTCTCATTACCTTCCAACCTGGAGGTGGAGATTTGCTTTCATTCTCTTGTTTTATTCTATTTAATATTGTCATTACATCTTCAGGATTAGTAATAACCTTCAGGCCCTCAATCTCAATACCGTCTAATCCAGTAAGTCTTCGGTGTGAAGAATCTTCAATACCTTCTTCCCCTCCAACTCTTTTAACAATTTGCGCGCTTCCTAATAATTCAGGATAAGTTACCTGAGTATTTGCAGATTTAGTATTAATATAAACAAAATCTGCAATTATAGCGTGTTTATCTGGATTCTCAGGATCTAACCTCAAACCTCTTCCGCTGCGCTGCTTTTCCACAATAGGAGAATTGGTTGGGGCAATACTCATAATCATACGTATTTTGGGAAGATCTAGCCCCCTCACTAAAAGATCTTTGCTAAATACAGCTTCTATTTCGCCAGAAGCCCATTTCTTCATAACTTCATCCTTCTCAGTATCATCTTGATCCCCCCATACTGCTGCAGCTGATATTCCTGCTTCAGAAAATACTCTAGATAATTGTTGAGCATGAGCGATAGAAGATGCATAGACACTTGTTGTTAAAGGACTGATGGGTTTACCATCCTTTATGCTTTGCGCTCTATCCCTCTTGCGAACCTCTTTAAAAAATTGTAATGCAGCCTCATTTTGAACTTGAGTATTTAATTTTTTATCCAGATCATCTTCATCATAATCTCCATTTTTGTTAGTAGGTACCTCACTTAAATCAACATCTACCTCCACTCTTACACCCGTAAAAGGTGATAAATACCCTTCTTCTATAGATTCTCTTTCAGAAATTTCGTGGATAAGGTTTCTAGAAGCTTTGACCACCCTTTTTTCATTAATCCTGGGGTCATTAATTCTAACCGGGGTTGCAGAGAAACTCAGTATGACAGCATCTTTAAAACCCTCCACAGTTTCTATTTTTTCTATTCGTTTGTCACTCAAACCTTCATGGGCTTCATCCAAAATAATTAACTTAGTTCCATCGGGATTTAATAATTTTCCCTTCTTATCAGTAACAAGTGTTGAATAGGTGGTAATAATAACTTTCCTCGCTGTTTCTTTTTCTTCTTCGTAAACTCTTCCAATATCAACATGAGGAG
>CAYNRM010000045.1:7337-10750 GCA_964399555.1 uncultured Gammaproteobacteria bacterium
CATGAGGAGCAAACTTTTTAAAACTTTCATAGGTTTGCTCGACTAAAAACTGCGTCGGAACAACTATTAGGGATGGAACGTCTGCCGCTGCTACAACCTGACCAAATATAACAGTCTTTCCGAGTCCAGTGGGTGCCTGAATGGTGGCTTCGTTCTCGCCTTTTTCCAGAGCATCATGAATGCTTGCAAAAACTCCTAATTGCCTGGGGCGCAGAATTTGACTCCCCGGTTCTCGGTTATGGATAGTTGCATACCGATCAAATCTATTTAATAAATGCAGTCTAGTCCTTAATCTGTCTGACTCTTCAGTATTTCCTAGCGGAGAAGCCAAATTAGGATCTCTCAGATAGTCATTGAGTTGATGCCAAATTAAGTGCCTAACAGGAAAATTTCCCCTAAACTGTTCTTGTGTTAACCCTCTTCCCTCTACAGAGGGAGGAAGTATCGGCTCTCCATAAAATGAAGCAAAATCAGGAACAAGACTCCGCTTTATTTCTTGAGTCCGACCAGTTATATGTCTTTCCATATGTTTAGTATATCAATAAATATTCAATAGTTTGGAATTGCGAAAACTGGCTTAAATGAAGCTAGTTGGGTACAAAGTAGGCAGAGCATTACTTCGTGTAAGGAAACCTTGCAACTTCGTCTAAAGTCCAGCCAGTCACCCAGAATATTTTAGGCTCGTTTTTCTGCAACCATAACGAGGTATTCGAACCACTTAGCCTATTTTGGAATTCTTTGGAGAATAATCTCTGTAGCTTTTTTGTATTTTTCCAACTCATGAATTTTGTTAAACTCTGACATTATCAGAAGCATTCTTATACCAGCTCTTACTAACATTTGGTCAAATTCTTTGATATCTTTAAAATAATTTAAAATTTCTTTTTCATCTCTGTAACAAGCAATCCAATAAGCATAAATTGCTAAAGCAAATTCAATAGGTCTCCAGTATGGGGTAATATCAATAATTGCAGGAGGTAAAGAGTCTGACACCAATATATTGTTTGGATTTAAATCACCATGAATTATCTGCTCTTTCAGTCCTACTACTGGTTTTCTAATAGCATATAGTGCTTCAACTAAATTCTTTATATCTTCATGGATTGATTCTGGTTTATCTCCCCAAGCATATGTATCTGCTCTTATATAAGGGCTGTCTTCTTTTCCAAGGAAATCAGGCTTAGAGAAGTCTTCAATTGCTTTATGAAATGCAGTGATAGCTTGTATGGAGGTTTTAATACTATCTTTATAATTATGACTTCCTTCTAAGAATTCCCGTGCACTCCAACCATTATCAGTTACCCATATGCCATCAATATTTTTAATTGGTTTAGCAACTCTAAACCCATCTTCTTGAGTTTCTGAGAATAAGTCTGCAATCCATTTAGTATATTCTTCAGAATCTTTATTTATGTGCTTTAAAACTACCTGCCCAACTTTATATGCCCTACCTTCACCACCTGGTAAAAACTCTACTTCACCTTTCAAATTAAATTGTTTTAAAACATTTTCATTAGGGTTCATAATTAATGATTTCTTTCATATAAGTCTAGTAAGTCTTTTTTTGGCAAAATATTCAGGGTCACACTTTCTAACTGAATCTCTTCAGCATTAGAAATATCAATTTTATATTTCTGAAAATAATATTCAAAAGAGTCAAAAGATATATCAAAAGGTTTATTATTTTTTCCTAAGTACTTTTTTGAATTAGCATGAATGCTGAATTTCGTTTGTATAGGTTTTAACGAATCAGGAAGAATGTTTTTTATCTTTTCAAAATCTGTTTCATTGACCATGATATCTATATCATTAACCTCCTGCTCCTGATTAGTTAATAAATTCATTGCAACACTTCCATAAACTAAATACTGAATTTTATTCTTATTTAGTACAGAACAGGTTTGAGCGAGTAATAGATAAATTTGTTTCGATTTAATGGCTTCCATCAAGACTGTGTTATCTAAGATATAATCTGCCTTCTCTTGCGGTTTTTGTTCAACTATTGCTATATCTTCCTCTGGCAGCCATTTTTCTTTCCAGTCTTTTTCAGTATCTATTCCATACTCATTTTTATCTCTTTGTACGCCTCTCTGAAAACCTACTTCAGCTGGACACTCTATCCAAATCTTAAAATCGTAATATTTTTCTAATAGATTATGTAAAGTAATCACACCTTCAATAATCACAATTCCACCAGGACTTATTTCATGCCAAGTCGTAAGTTCCTTTGTTTCAAAATTTCTTTTTTTATATTTTACTAACTTCTCTTCTTTTAAAGGCAAAATAACTTGATCCAAAAGTCGTTGTCTATCAGCACCCCCCATTGGATAAGCAAAATCATCAAGATGAACAATTGCTACTTCTTCTAATCTCTGGCTTAAGTCTTTTGCCAAAGTACTTTTTCCTGATCCACCTCTTCCATCTATAGCTATCAGTAAGGTTTTGCTAAACTTTTTTAATTTTCTAATTCTATCTATTATTCCACTAAGGTAATCCACAGAAGCAGTATATCAAAAAAAGAATAGTTGGGAATTGTGTTTGTTAATTTTAATGAGGCTAATTGGATACAAAGTAAGAAGATCTTGTACCCTCTATTTGTATTGTAATTGACTAGATCAGAACATATAATCAACTTATTATGAAACAAATAGTCTTAAAGTATGATGTTATTTTTGAAGAACAACTGAAAGGCGGATATACAGTTACTGTCCCATCTTTACCAGGTTGTATTAGCGAGGGATCCACTTTTGAAGAAGCCAAGGATATGATTTCTGATGCAATTAAGTTGTACTTGGAGGATATGGAAGCGGGTGGAGAAGAAATTCCTGCAAATAATAAATCCATTTTTATTGGACAAGTAGAGATTGATAGAGAAAACTCGATAGTTTCGATTTAGTTATGCCCAGTATTACTCGGAAGAATCTTCTTAAGTTTTTAGAAAAAAGAGAGTTTTATATTAGCCGTCAAAGTGGCAGTCACATTATCCTGCGTCACCCAAAAGACAAATCAAAACGTGTCACATTACCCTTGCATAATAACGATCTAAAACCCGGAACATTGTCTTCTATTCTTAGACAAGCAGGGGTAGATAAAAAAGATCTTTTTAAGTAATTTATTGTTTGCGTATTTAAGCGAAGAAAGTTAATTCATAAAAATTTTATCAAGCACACAAAGTCCCAGGAAATGTAAGAATTATCATTCAATATTTGCAAATGTTTTATAAAGTTTTATTAGTGCTTCATCCGTCGTTTTAAAAACAGGATAATTATATTTATCAGCTTCATCTCTAATGTATTGCGTTTCCCATTCGATAAAAGCCTTTGCTTCAGCTTCTTGTTCTTCTTGAGTTTTACCCCATCTGGGAGTTTTGTTTAATCTTTTTAAAAGTGTATCCATATTTTCTTGTACTAAGA
>CAYNRM010000046.1:0-2127 GCA_964399555.1 uncultured Gammaproteobacteria bacterium
AAAAAAAATGTTTGGAATTCGTATGTTTAGACCGGAAACAGGTAAATAACCACCTGTGCTATTGGTTCCATCATGTCCAAAGCGAAGTAAACCTGTAGTACTTATCCAACAAAATTTACCACGAATGGCATCAGTAGCCATGCTAGCTGCCAAGGCCGACAGTGACCCGGCGCAGGGATAGAATTCATATTCTCCTGAGGCAACAGCTGTCTCGACCCAAACCCCAGGTAAGTAAAATGCAGAGGAACCATTACTTGGAATTTGGTAAGTTGTTGCCCTGGTGCCGTCAGTTGTGCCCAGTTCAAACCAATCACCCCGAACCTTAAATGTATTTAATCTGTTTACAATGCAAGTCAGCACATCGACTCCAACAATTTCCAACCAGCCGGGAGTATCAGCTCCCGTGGCATTGGCACTAATTCCAGTCAATGCGCCTGAAGTATAGGCAACATTGTTCCACTGTCTGATTTTGATATAACCATTAGCGGGCATGGCCGAACCGGCTGTAGTGGGAGCAACAGCTAAGGAGTCATAGACGCCGATCAGGATACCACTGGCTCCTCCTTTGCTGATTATTGTATCTAAAGTAGGAACGTTGCCAGTGCCGGTATCATAAGGAATTAAGCGGACTTGGGTTGAATTAAACTCAATTGTGCCTCCTAATGTCGCAGAAAGAGTAATATTACCCATGGCAGCGCTGGTATTTTGGTTTGTGCCGTAACGAGTATCCTGGTCAACAGTTAAATAGCCACCGTTAATGTTATATGTGTCAGAACCAGCTTTAGAGGCTAAAGTATCTATATTTACAGCAGTGGTAATAGTGAATGTTGCCATGAGTCAGGGATTAGTTACTAACATAATAAACAATTTCGCTGACAAGAAAAAGATGGGTGTTGTTAAGAGCCGGGGGATTATTATCTAGGACTTGAGGTGTTTTGAAATTACGTATTGGGAGGATTTGTCGGGCACTTCTTCCCAGTTTTCTTTAAGTATTAAAGTGTCTGCTGTGTTGGCGATAATCTCTTTGGGTTGGTTGATACCCTTGCCCTGGGCGATCCAGACTTAGAGAATATTAACAATTTGCATAATATTGACAAAGTATATATTTGATGATAAAGTATCTGGTATGAAAGCTATTGTTTCTTTGGATGAGTTTAGAAAAAATCTGTCCGATATTGTTGGTAATGTAATGTATGGCAATCAGACTGTAGTGGTTCAAAAACATAATAGAACAGGCGTAGTTGTCATAAGCGAAAGAGAATATGAAAGCCTAAAAGACCCAAGGAATCGTTTTACCTCACAGGAGGATTGGGATAAGGGTTTTGTTCTGATGGATAAAATAAGAGCAAATACCGCAAAATACCCTCCCAAAGAAGTACAAAAGGTTATAGAAGAAACTGTGAGAGAAATTCGTCAATCAAAACGTGTATAAAGCAGTATTAGACAGCAATGTGTTTGTTTCCGGTGCTTCAATTTCCCAAACCCCACCATCTCAGATGATGAATTTATGGAGAAAAGGGGCGTATATTTTGGTAACTTCGCCACAAATACTTGAAGAGGTGCATGAGGTATTATTACGACCTAAAATAATTTCATATACAGGTTTATCTATAAAGGAAACGAATGAATTTGTTGAAAAAATAATACAACGCGCATATGTGACAGAAGGCAAGCAACTGTCACACTCAGTTAGCCGTGATCTCAAAGATGATAAATTTCTGTCCTGCGCAGTTGAAGCAAAGGCTGATTATATTATCACTGGTGATCAAGATTTACTGGTATTAAAAGTCTACAAAGAAATAAACATATTAACTCCGAGGGAATTTTTAGATATTTTAAGCAAGGGCGGTATCTAATGCGGTTTGATTTGTTCAGATATTACATATTGCGATTCTTTGTCAGGTAGCTCTTCCCAATTCTCTTTTAGTATTAAGGTGTCTATTGTGTTGGCAATAATTTCTTTGGGTTGGTGTTCGCCTTTACCGCGTGCTATCCAAACCTGCATGCCTTTGTAAAGATTTTCTTCCCAGGTTTGGGTTGAGTCTGTCAGGGTTAGCTTCGTGGCTGAGGTAACGGTGGAGGTAAAGTCCGGAGGGGGGTGGTGCTTTGAGTCCGGAACACCTGTTA
>CAYNRM010000046.1:2137-10627 GCA_964399555.1 uncultured Gammaproteobacteria bacterium
TTTCGTATTCAACTCTGATGAAACCGTGGTAAGATGGGTCAGGGAAGGCTTTAAGGCAATCACGCTCTTTGCCGTTGATGTCGATTATTTTCATAATTTATTAGCGTATAGTCTAGTCTAAGGTCAGTTTTTTTATTTCGGGTAGGCTTTGTTCGTATGCGGTTAGGTTGTTGGTGAAGCTGATAAAGTTTTGGACGCCCTGAAAGTAGGAGAGGAGGGAGGCTTTTTCGCAGATGCCTTTTTCTTCGGCTGCGAATTCATAATATGAAGAGAAAGGGAACTTGTTGATGTCACGGACGATTTTTTTAGCCAGAGGATCAAGGTGGATGAATCTGGTAATATCAGGGACTTTTTCATCCTCAATTTTTGCGGATTTGAACCGGCCTTTAAACAGGGCGCCTGAGCGTTTATGTCGGGCGTTGAAGTATTTGGTATAGGAATTTGAAACTTTGCTCAGGAATTTGGAAACTCCCTCAGGCTTAGTTTCTTTCAAGAGTAAATGGAAGTGGTTTGGCATTAAACAATAAGCAATTATTTCTACCAGAGGAGAATCGTCAGTTTCTCTTTCGCCGCGGGCTCGTTTGCGGAAAGCAAACCTGGATGAGGGGGTTGAGGCCTGGTAATGCTTTAAAGTTTCCAGGAATCTTTTACAGTCTTTTTCATCTTCAAAGATGATTCTTCTTTCGACTCCAGTGTTTTGAGCGTGGGATATGACTGGGGTGAGAACTTTGAGATCAAGAGCCATAGCTTAAATTAGCAGCCGCAAATGTGTAGTGTCAAGGTGTCGGGCTAGATGTCGTCGTCTTTTTTGTGGGTGGTTTCGAAGTAGGGATCGTGGGTGGCGGTTTTATGCGCTTTTTTGCCGGCACCCATGAGGGTGTAGATTATTGCCGGGAGGAGTAAAAGCATGCCTGACAAGGTTAAAGAAAGTGACCATTCTAATGGGATAACCTGGGCGTTAGTTGCGATATCCTGGAGAGCGTAGAGTTGCATGAGTCCGGAGATGATTAATAATGTGACGCCTTTTATTAAAGAGTTGAACGATAATATCGACATCAGCCAAATAGGAGCGAGGAAAAGGGCGATGCTTTTGATTATTATGGAAGTGGTTGTGAAGGGGTATTTGGTTAGGGATTCAGGCACAAAGAAATGATATGGAGTTGGTAATTGAAGTGTTAAGGGATTCACTATGGCATCAAGAATATAGCCTAAGATGACAAGGCCAATAATTAGCATCAAAGTGTACTCTTGTTTCATAGTTTAAAATTACATCAATGATGAGGATTTTTCAAGCCTGGAGGTGGTTGGAGTTAAAAGACGTTACGATAGGAACAACCTTTCACTGCGCTCAAGAACGTTTCTACCATAACGTCAAAAGACATTATGGTAGTAGTCGTAAGTTAGTGCAGCGCGGCCGGTCCAGTTTGTTGAGAAGCTGGAGGCGCCGCTGATGTAGCGGTATACTCCGGAGGTTTCTTTCATGATGAACCAGGCACCGGTTTTGTTGGTGAAGCCGTAATAGGCTGGTGATGAATCGTCTACTTCGGAAATCTTGTAGCCGTCTGTTGGATGTTTTTCGGCGGGGTCGATTGCGGCCCCGGTGCTGTCTTTTAGGGCGACAGTGCCTGGGCCGGGGACGCTACCGAAGAAAGCGGCTTGGGCTTTTTTGGTGAAGAGAGAGAAAACGAAAAGGGAGATTCCAGCAGAGCCGATTAGTTTAATGAAGACGCGTCTGTTTTTGTCAAAGCGTTCTTTTGACTCAGTAATTTCTTCGAGTTCGTCAATTTGCTTTTCGGCTTCAACTTTTTCCGTTTTATCAACTTTATGGTGAAGTAGCTTTTGCTCGGGGGGAGGAATTAACTCGGGGAGGATGAGGACTTTTCGTTTTGAAGGTAGAATTTTAATGCCAAAGAAAAGGGAGAGAGGTGCAAATATTAGGGCACTGATAAATTCCGCATAAGTTTTGACGCCCAGGAAACCGGTTATAACTACTAGAGTGACGATTACGAAGCTGTAGTAGAGAAATAATTTGCTTTTAAAAAAGCTTAAGAGGCCGGCTTTTTTGCCGAGAGCTGTTGTGGCTATGTATAAAACTGAGGGCAGGAAAACAATTTGTAGGGGGAAGGGAGCGCTTAAGGTTAGGAAAAGGCAAAGGAGCAGGCAGTAGCTGAGAAGGGCAGTTTTCAGTATTTTCATTTTAGGGAGAACCCTGAGAATCAGCGGCGGTTACTAATTTATTATTTACCCAGCCTTCTTTATTACTATCCAATTTAACCAGGAGCCAATTGTCCTGTTTCTTGGTGTAGCTATAAGACTTGCCGGGTTCCATTTTTCCTGAAACGGCAGAAGAAAAAGAAGTTTCTTCGTAGATATCTAAAGTTTCGTAACCTTGCGCTACTTTGATTTGGCCTAAAGTTTGGGCTGATTTTCCCAGCACTGCAGATTTAGGATCTTCAGTTGGGGCTGGGTCTTCGCTAGATAAAGCAATTTGCTCTTTGATTGTTTTAATTTCCTGGGATAACTGGCCTTCGGCGGTTGCAGATTTATAGTTCATTTTGTCGACTGTTTCTTTAATTTGGGCAATATCAAATTCAAGTTTATTATTTGGACTTGGGGATAATGAAGACCTGACGGAAGTTATTAGAATTCCTGTGGCTATTAGGGCTGTATAAATAAGCAGTACGCGGTTAATGTTCATTTTCTAAAAGGAAGTATCTATAAATATATAGTATTTGAGCTTAGCTTCGCAAGTCAGAGCAGAGATCGCTTTAGGCTTTGAAAAAGGTGCAAGCTTGACTTATACTAAATCCAATGCCCGAAGTTGTTTTTGGTTTGATTTCTATTGTCGCTACAGCTCTTTATGTCCGCGAATATGCACTTCGGAAGAAGAGGGAGAAAGAAGCACGGGCGACTGATGCAGATAAAGTAAATTACGGCACCATTGCCGCTCTCACTGAACAATCACACAGATTAGTTAAAGAAACAGAAGCTGATACTCAGCAATTGGTGTCTGAGGCGAAAATATTTTCAGCTAAGGCTACACAGGATTTTGGGCAGCAGTTAAATCAATTTCTCCAGTATGAAGAAAAACAAACCGGTCAGGCTACTCAGGTCGTAGAAAGTAGTATGCAGGCTAAGGAGATTCAGTTTGAAAAATTCTTAAATCATTTAACAGAAGTGATGGAAACAAAAACTAACGCTTCACTTAAAGACTTTAGCGTGTTTTTAGAAAATTTAAGACAGGAGTCTGAAAAATCCCAGGCGGCAAATTGGGAAGGCGCTAAATCGAGGGTTAATGAGTTATTTGAGAATTTTGAAACAAAACTGGCTGACTTCTTACTTCAAACTGAACAAAAGATGATGCTTTCTGTTGACCTCGAACTTAAATCAGCCCGCCAATTAATTGATACTTATAAAGTTCAGCAGATGAATATTATTGATGAGAATATTGTGGCGATGCTGGAGAAGACTTTGAGTTTGGTTTTGGGAAAGAATTTGAATTTGAGGGACCAGATTGATTTGGTTTATGAGAGCATGGAGAGAGCTAAGACCGAATCTTTCCTTGTATAGGAGAAACGAGATAGGAGATAGGAGATAGGAGACTTATCGCAGACTATCTCGTATTACGTATCTCTTATCTCAATTACAACAATGGATGAGAAGATACTTAATGAAATTTTAAAAGACACTTTTACGCTGGATTCTCTAAGAAAGAGGGTTCAGGTTTTGAAGTTGATTTTGGAGAGGGAGATTTACCGGCCTGAGGTTGCGGGGAAGGAGTCGAAAAATGATCTTGAGGAGAGGGAGGCTGAGTGGGTTAAGAGTTTTGATAAGGAATTACTGACAGGTATGACAAATAGCATGTATAGTTCTTTAGTTGAAAGGATTGAAAAATTTATAGCTGATATTAATCCTTTAACTATTTATTTTGTATTTATTCCTGAAAGGAAGCAGATTAAGGAAGTTGGGACCTGGCTTCGTAGTAATTTGGACCAGTCGAGACTGGTGTTTGATTTTAAGACAGATCCGACATTGATTGGAGGATGCGCGTTTGTTTATAAAGGTGTGTATAAAGATTACTCGTTAAGAGCACAAATTGCAGATAATAAAGATAAGTTAATAGAAGAATTTAGGAAATATTTTAAACAATAAGTCGTCATATGCAACAGAGTAGACAAGAAGTAGGTTATGCAGTTTCTTCCCGGGATTTCCTGGTGTTTTTGGATGGGATGCCGACTGTGAAGATTAATGATTTGGTGGTTTCGGAGTCCGGAAAAAGGGGGTGGGTGCATTCGCTCCTCCGAAATGAGGTTGAAGTTTTAATGCTTGATGAAGGGGTTATTAATGCCGGGGAGTTGTTTAAGCGGGGGGATTCGAGGTTGTCGATTAGTATGGGGGAGTTTTTGCTTGGACGGGCGATTAATCCTTTAGGAGTGCCGCTAGACGGTAAGCGGATGATGAATACGGGAACTGAGATCCGCAGCGAACTTGACAGGAAAGCGCCTAATATTAATATGCGCAAGTTTATTAAAGATCAATTTTTGACAGGGATAACTTTAATTGACTCATTGATTCCTCTGGGAAAAGGCCAGAGGGAACTGGTGGTTGGAGATGCGCACGCCGGTAAAACTGCTTTCACGCTTGATTTAATTTTGAATCAGAAAGATACGAATGTGATTTGTGTTTATGCGTCGATTGGTAAACCAATTTCCCAATTAAAATCAATTCTTGAGGTTTTAAAAAACACCGGAGCAATGTCATATTGTGTGGTGATTGCAGCTTCGTCTTCTGAAGCGGCACCTTTGATTTATTTAACCCCCCAGACTGCTTTTACGATTGCTGAATATTTTCAGAAAAACGGTAAGGATGTGTTGTTACTTTTAGATGATATTGGATCGCATGCGAAAATTTACCGGGAGATCAGTTTGCTTTCCGGGAGAAATCCGGGACGTGAATCTTTTCCGGGTGATATTTTTTACCAACATTCACATTTATTTGAAAGAGCCGGGAATTTTAAGGATGAGAACGGAGGAGGTTCGATTACGGCTTTGCCAATTCTGGAGGTCAATTTGTCTGACTTCGCTACTTTTTTACCAACTAATTTGGTGGGTATGACTGACGGGCATTTGTTATTTAATTCTAATTTTAGGAACCAGGGAACAACGCCGGCGATTGATATATCTTTATCAGTTACCAGGGTTGGAAGACAAACACAAAAAAGAATTCAGAATTTGTTATCAGAAAAAATTCGTGATTTGTTTGCCCGGTCGGTAGAACTGGAGACGATTTCCAAATTTTCTGCTGAGTTACCGTTTCAAACGCGTTTGATATTAAAGCAAAAAGAGATTCTGGATGAACTTTTGAATCAGGAAAACGGGACAAGGATTCCCCTATCATCTCAAATAGGATTGTTGGGACTTACTTTTACTCCATTATTTTTGGATAAAGATTTGGATGCAGTTAAGAAGTTTAAAGATAGAATTTTGAAAGCGTTTTTAGAGGATGTTACTTTGATTGCGTTTCTAGACAAAGTAGAAGCTTTTGAGACTTGGGAGGATTTTGTTAAGCAATTGACGGATCTGACCCCAGTGATAAGTAAGTATTTAGTAGCTGACGATTCGGTTGCGAGTGCTTCGCCTGCTGCTCTAAAACCTGCTATTCCTAGTAGTGAAGATAAGCCATGACAACAAAAGAGATAACCGGTTTAATAGATGAGGCGCAGTCTTTAAAACAGATTACGCAGGTTTTTACCCAAATTGCATCATCTAAGTTGAAAAAAATTAGAGCAGGAGTAGAACGGAACCGGGAATTTTTTGCTGATTTATCGAATCTTTTTGCATTGGTTAATGTTATTGCTACCTGGAGGAAAATTCCTTTGCCGCCAAAAAATGGTAAAACTTTAACGATTTTACTTTCTTCAAATGAGAGATTTTATGGAAAGATTTCCAGTGAATTGTTAGAGTTTTTTATTGTCCAAACCAGTAAGATTCGCGCCGATAAAATTGTGATTGGTAGAAGTGCTTTGGAGTCTTTAAAATCGATGAATTATGCGTTAAGTGTGACACCAATTATTTTAAAAAGTGATTATCCGAGTAATGCTGAATTATTAAACTTATCAAATATTGTTAAACAATACTCTAAGGTGCTAATTTTTCATCCAAAATTTGAAAGTGTTTTAACGCAGGTGCCGACGATATCTGATATTACATTGTCGCAGGAAGAAATGAATGCAAAGAGCCGGGAAACTACCCAACTGGCTACTCAATACAATAGTTATATTGTTGAACCTGAGATCCAGATAATGGCCGAGTTTTTTGATGATCAGATTAAGACCTTACTTTTGTCGACGACGTTTTTGGAGGCTGAACTGGCTAGAACTGCATCGCGTTTAATCTCAATGGATAGAGCTCAAAGTGAGGCGGAGAAGTATTTAATAGGGAAACAAACTTTACTCTTTAATGCCAGAAGAAGTATTGCTAATGGTAGGATTTTAGAAATGGTGGCTGGGATGAGTGCTTCAAGAATATCAGGAGGAAGGGGATAAAGTAAGATGAATGTAATTTCTAATTTCAAATTTCTAATTTTTAGTCAAATCTAAATGATTTAATATGCAACAAACAACTGAAAAGAAGCCAATTACTGCGCCAAAAACTCCAGCTCCCAACAATGAGGCTCCAACTCCTGATTTAACTGAGAGAAGATTTGAGGGGAGAATTATCTCTGTAAAAGGGCAGATTGCGGCTGTTGAATCTTCAGGAGATGTTTTACCGGGTCTTAATGAGGCATTGATCTCTCCAGAGTTGCCGACCGTTTGTTTGGAAATATTTTTTCAGGATAAACAATCTGTTTCTTGTCTTATTCTGTCTGATCCGAATGATTTGTATCGAGGTATGAAAGTAGTAGGAACCGGGGTTCAGGTTTCGATTCCGGAAACACCAGCTCTTTTAGGAAGAGCGATTGATCTTTTTGGAAATGCGATTGATGGGCAAAAGCCGATTGTCTCTGCTAAAAGAAGGTCGATTTATTCTAAAACCCCATCTTTAGCTTCGATTGCTACGACGAACGAAGTACTGGAAACGGGGATTAAAGCGATAGACTTTTTGACGCCGATACTTAAGGGGGGGAAAACAGGATTCGTTGGAGGAGCTGGAGTTGGAAAAACTATTCTGATAACTGAGCTTTTGCACAACATTACACTTCGGCATAATGGGGCGTCGGTTTTTGCGGGAGTTGGAGAGCGTATTAGGGAGGGTCAGGAATTGTATCAAAGACTTTTTGAAACGAGAGTTTTGCCAAATACGGCGATTGTGTTTGGAAATATGAATGAAAATGCTGGTGTCCGTTTCAGGACGGGGCTGGCTGCGGCGGCGATTGCTGAATATTTTCGAGATGAATTAAAAAAAGACGTGCTGTTTTTTATTGATAATATGTTCAGGTTTGTGCAGGCTGGTAATGAATTGGCAACGTTGTTGGGGACGTTGCCTTCTGAGCAGGGATATCAGGCGACGATGTTGACTGAGTTGTCGCAACTTGAGGATAGGTTGGTTTCTACGGTGAGTGCTTCTATTACTTCAGTTCAGACGGTATACGTTCCCGCGGATGAGGTTAATGATCCGGCGGTTACAGCAATTACCTCGTTTTTTGATACGGCTATTGTTTTATCAAGGACAATTGCCCAGCATAATATTTACCCGCCTATTGATTTGGCGGCATCGTCAACTTCGGCTTTGAAAAGGCAGATTATTGGGTCGGAGCATTTTGAAACGGCGATTAAATTCCAGAAAATGTTGTCTGAATATAATTCGTTATCTCATATTGTGGCGATTGTGGGAGAATCTGAGCTTTCTGCTCAAGACAGGCTGCTTTATCAAAGGACAAAAAAGATCATTAATTACTTAACCCAACCGTTCTTTATGACTGAAGCTCAAACCGGGAAAAGAGGAGTTTATATTGAGAGGGCGTCAGCCGTTGCGGATATAAATGCGATTATTTCCGGGAAGGCTGATCAATTTCCAGAGGAGAAGTTTCTCTATATAGGGAATATTAAGGATATAAAGTAGATAGGAGAAACGAGAAACGAGATAAGAGATAGGAGATAGGAGATAGGAGATAGGAGATAGGGGGATTAATTTAAATGGCTGATAAGGAAAGTTCTTCTACCGATAAAAATACTTTGACTGTCAAGATTCTTTCTCCGACGCAGACTCTTTATGACGGTGAGGCTTATTCAGTGAGCTCGGTTAACTCTTTAGGGAAGTTTGATATTTTGCCGTATCATGCCAACTTTATAACACTTGTTCAAAAGAACTCTATTATTTTAAGAATTGAGAAAAAAGAAGGGGGAAAGGTGGGAGAATCTGCAGGGTCAAAATTTTTACATGGTATGCTAGGGAAGAATATTGAGGAAGTAAAGTATGAATTTGATTTGGCGATTATTTTTACCAAGGATAATTTGGTAAAGATTTACACTAATATCCAACCCCAGTTTTA
>CAYNRM010000047.1:0-10164 GCA_964399555.1 uncultured Gammaproteobacteria bacterium
CTTTTTTATACTGTCTCATTTGTCTCATTTTTGATACAATTAGCCTGGAGTTACCTTCTGGAGTGAGACAGTGTTATAAACGAAGTTTGCAAGCTATGCTTATAAGGACAGTTGGGTTCCAGACCTAGGTGCTCCGCCCATTCTTATGGAATACAAATTTTGTCCTAAATGCGGCAGTGAAGCAGAAAAAAAATCTCCCAACCTTTTAATCTGCAAAAATTGCACTTATAACTTCTATATTAACCCTGCCCCCACCAACGCCATTATCTTAGAGAATGAAGCAGGCGAAATCCTTCTGGTAAAAAGAAAATTCGAACCTAAAAAAGGCTTTCTGGATTTGCCTGGGGGTTTTGTCGAAATTGGTGAATCAATGGAAGATTCCACATTCAGAGAGGTTAAAGAAGAACTGGGTATCGATATAAAAAAAGTTACCTACTTTAATTCTTACCCGGATGATTATTTATACCAGGGGATAAACGTTAAAACTCTCGGCTTAACTCTTACCGGAAAAATCGAAGGCGAACCCAAACTAACCCCATCAGATGACGTTGAAGAAGCTACTTTCTACCAAAAAGACAAAATACCTATGGATAAAATAGCTTTCAACAGTATTAAGCAGGCCTTACTGGACTATCTTAAGCAGCAATAAAAATTCCTTATTCCCCGCTCCCCCCAAAATTGGCGACTCAATATCATGCTCAATCCCAAAGCCTAAAGCTCTAATTTTTCCTTCGACCAGTTCTTTCACCTCGGGAAGCTTCTCCTCTCTCAAAACCCCTTTAACTAAATCTGCTTTCTCAGCCTCATAATGCGGCTTCAAAAGCGCAACAATACTCCCCTCCCGCTTCAAAAATTTCTTAACAACTTTTAACACCAGCTCCAGCCTGGTCCATCCGGCATCAATTGTTATCAAATCAACCTTCTCCCCCTCTCCTGAGGGAGAGGGTTGGGATGAGGTGGGGATGGGCAATTCTTCTAAATGCAAAATATTAGTCCGCTCCATAACCACCACCCGCAGATCATTTCTCAAAGTCCAGGCCAATTCCCCATATGCCGTATCCAAAGCAAAAACTTTCGCAGCCCCATTCTGCAACAAGCAATCAACAAACCCCCCAGTCGACGACCCCACGTCCAATACAATCTTATCCTTAGCCTCAATCTGAAAAGTTTCAATCGCCTGTTGAAGTTTTAACCCACCGCGGGAGACAAATTTATTGTCCATGTATTTTCAATGCTCTTTCCAAAAACTCGCGATCCTTTTTAAAAGTCAAAACCTCCATGGCTTCCTTAGGCTCAAACCATTTAACCTCTAAAACTTCCAGTTCCTGAGGTTGTATCTCCCCGGATCTATATCTTAAAAGGTAATAAACAACCGACTTTAGAATCTTCTCCCCACTCCTTGAAAATATATACTGCGATTCCCCCAACTTCGCGACAATAAACGTTCTAATCTTAGTCTCCTCCCTAATCTCCCGTATAGCCGCCGCCTCACTTTTTTCCCCAGGCTCAATATGCCCCTTAGGAAATCCCCAATACGCTTTACTAGGGTCCCGAAGCGCCGCATTTCTGATCATCAAAACTTTCCCTTCATGCAACACAATACCGCCAGCCGAATATTCTCTTTTCATAATTTAAACCATTTCCTTTCTGAGCTTCCCAAAATCGCTAAAGCGATTTTGAAGAGGAGGAGTAGCGGAGAGTTTGCACTTTCGCAAGAAAGTCAAACTCATGAGCAAACTCCGACGAGCGGTGGGGGTGGGATTTGAACCCACGATACCTTGCGGTATACAAGTTTTCGAAACATGCGCACTAGGCCACTATGCGACCCCACCCCAAAATAAATGCGCCCTTGGCGGGACTCGAACCCACAACCTCAACATCCGCAATGTTGTGCACTATCCAATTGTGCTACAAGAGCTGGTATAAGGTGTAGATTATACTTTAAGAATGAGTTTGAAACAATTTGAGTTAAGAAATTTTAACCCAACCATATTGCGGAAGAAAATCTCGGTATCTGTTTAAATGTTTTGGATTGCTGAATCTTATCTCATTAACATATCTACTCACCTGTTCTTTTCCACACAAATAAATTGTCCTTCCTGAAATCGCCACTCTAAATCCTAATCGCATAAAGAGCTTTATCACAGAAATTCGCAAGGGTTTCGAGGCTGAGCAAAAAGAGATACCTATTGATCTATATTCTCGACCGTCTCTTTCTCTCCGAACTTTTCTATGGACACAACCATCTGTATCTATTAGCCCTCTTACACAAGCCATAATGTAGGCCTCACTCTGTAAAACTCATAAAGGAATATCAATGCTCTGCTCAATTTTATTGCCTTCAACTAAACCAAGTTTTATGAGGTTTTTAGTTAAATTAACTCCTGAAATACGAATTCTTACCGCGTCTTTCTTCAAAGGATAAGAGATGCTACCCGTCACTCTAAATAGTTTTTTAATTAATTGAATAATATATGGTACATACTCATGGTCCGTTGAATTACCTAGAGTGATTGAAATTTGGGTTCTGGAGATACCTCCATCTCCTAACATTATTCCGACAAACTCAGCTAAGTCCTCTGAGTAATCTGGGTAAATAAACTTATTGGCAGAATTTCTCCCCCCTTTTTTTACTTCCTTCAAGCGTCCAGAATTTTCCATCTTGCCTCTCTACGCTGGCTTTTCCGCCTTTAACCAATCTCCAATTTTCCGGCAATAATTGAAACTCCTTTACAGAGAAGCCGCTAATTTCAGATAATTTGTCGAATATTTCTTTAGGAAGAAGTCTTCTACATTTATACCAATTCTCAAAAGTTTTAGGATTTACTAGCAAAAATCTTGCCAGACCATTCCAACTCAACCCTAAATGCTCCTGAGCAGCTAAGCAAAGGTTATATTGAACATCACAAGGAATTAATACTCTAGCCAATTTTAGCCCTTACTACCTAATATAACCCGAAAATTAATCTACTGTCAATATTACTTTTGTGGAGTCTCAAGCGGAAAATTCTTCTGGAGTGATTCACTCCATTTCTCAAGAGTCGACTTAGGCGCAATTTCATGAAACGGCAAATAATGCGCCACAATTCTCTGTAACTGATCCTGAGGCGTATTCCCCATCACCAGCATCAACAACCCGGGAAATCTAAATTTAGTTAAAATATTTAATATCTTCAACCCTTCCTTCTCCGAAAACCAGAATGAATCTAACTCCTCCCAATGATAAAAATGATCCCCAATAATAATCCCCTGCGATGAAATCTTATAATCAATCTCCCCCGGAGGCGTAAAATTCAACACATAAACCAAAAACCCTAAAGCCAGCAATGCCCCAATAAGGAGTCTCTCTCCCCAGAAGAAAGCAATCATCGAAACCAGGATAATCAGCAAAGCTACAGTAGTATAATAAGACCGGGCTTTCTTGCGATAAGGTCTTGAAGGCGCCCTCCAAGCAATTATAGTCCTAACAGGATCGTAATAATCTAAATAAGGATCAAAATCCGGGTGTTCCTCATTAGAATGTCTATCACCAGGCGACAACTCCGGTCTATCCAGAGGGGAAGAAAGCAAGTTCTGAGTGTGGTACTTGGGCATATCTTCTCTAGTTTAAACTTTAGTGTTCAAACTGTAAAGAAGATGTTGACTGTCGTACTTGATTATATTGTCTTTCATATTTCCTGTTCCAATTAACTCTAAATACTTTTTCACCTCATCCTGATCATGAATCCATACTTGGTACTTATAGGATCTGTAGCTTTTTATATTTAAACGATCTAACCCTTGATGCAGGAAATTTAGCAGATTTTCGGACCGGTTAGCAAAAGAGATTTTAAGATATTCATATAATTTTCCTTTAACTGAATATCTATGGATAATGAATGTTCCGTCCGTATCTATTAGTCCCCTAATACAAGCTTTTATAAAGTTTAAATCTTGAACAATCCAGTCCGGAACCTGTTTATTGTGTGAAACAATACCCATATTCCTTAAAAAATCTGTAACTACTTTTGAATTAATTCTTATATCAAGTGCCCTTTCATTTTTCCTATAATTCAACGAGACAAACACCTCAGGGTAGATCCTCTTAATCAAATCAACAACATATGGAATATATGTTTTATCATTTTCTGTACCTAATGTAATACAAGTTTGGTATCCCCAAGCACAACCATCTCCTAAACAAATACCTATTAATTCAGCTAAATCAGGGTTGTGTCCAGGAAGGGTAATTAACTTCAGACCATTTTTATTGAACCGACTCGCACAAGTTAACGAACAGAATTTACGCTTCCGTTCACGCTTCCTGAAGTCTTTTTGGCAAAAGTTACACACGCCTATGATCATAAAACTAGACCACCATGCAATAATTATGCGTAAACTACGCTAGAATAACAAGGGTGCTTTTGTTACAATAACCAAGCTTGGAGAGGTCGCATAGCCCGGTTTATTGCGGAGCAGTGCTAATGCTCTGTGGGGTAAAATCCACCGAGGGTTCGAATCCCTCCCTCTCCGCAGATGGATAAAACTACAACAGATAATCAGCAAAAATGGGACAAACTAGTAAGCCTTGAAGTTCCCTGTTCAAGACCTTACAAAAATCTCACTCCGGAAATTGCGGCCAAAGATATAAATCCTAATAATATACTTGGCGATTTGAAAGGCAAGGATATTCTATGTTTAGCTTCAGGTGGAGGCCAGCAAAGTATTGGCTTCGCCTTTCTTGGAGCCAATGTCACAGTTGTCGATTTTAGTAAAGAACAATTAAATAAAGATCGATCTGAGTCAGGCAAGTATTCACTCCCTATTAAAATTATCCAGTCAGATATGCGCGATTTATCTAAACTCGAAGACGAATCTTTTGATGTCGTTTATCAACCTTATTCTATAAATTATATTCCTGAGGTAGAAAAAACATTTAATGAAGTTTCCCGGGTACTTAAACCCGGGGGTATATACCAGCTAATGTTTCATAATCCATTTATTCATGGTTCCTGGAAAGATTCATGCTGGGGAAACGAGTGGAGGAAAGACGAATTATGGAATGGTAAAGGTTATCCAATTAGCCAACCCTACCGAGACGGCGAACCAATTAAGGTTAACGACCAAACCTGGAATTTTGAAGATACAAAAGGTAAGAAGGTCAAAACCGCAGCTCCGCAGGAATTTAAGCATACTCTTTCAACAGTTATCAATTCACTCATTAAAAGAAAGTTCAGCATTTTAAGATTTGAAGAGTATAAAGGCGATAACTTTGACGCCGAACCAGGAACTTGGGATCACTATATTACTGTAGCTCCGCCATGGTTCACTTTATTGACAAGAAAAGTATAATCTGTCATGAAAGACATTAGATTACAACCAGACTGGAAAAAAGCTTTAGAAAGTGAGTTTCATAAGCCCTACTGGAGTGACCTAACTACTTTTGTTCGAGAACAATACTCAACAGCAAAAGTCTATCCGCCAGCTCCCGGTATTTTCAGAGCCTTCGACCTCTGCCCCTTCGATAAAGTCAAAGTAGTAATAATCGGCCAGGACCCCTACCACGGCCCCAACCAGGCCAACGGCCTCTCCTTCGCAGTTAACGAGGGGGTAAATCTCCCACCCTCCCTCCAAAACATCTTCAAAGAAATCAAGAATGACTTAGGAATAACTCCAACTCCTTCAGGAGACCTAACCCGTTGGGCCAGCCAAGGTGTCTTAATGCTAAACAGCGTCCTAACCGTCGCCGCAGGTAGCCCCGCCTCCCATAAAGGCAAAGGTTGGGAAACTTTTACCGACGCCATAGTCAAAGCCTTAAACGAAAAAAGAGAAAACATAGTTTACCTTCTTTGGGGCAAGTACGCCCAAGTCAAAGGCGAAATCATAAACAGAAACAAGAACCTCGTCCTAACCTCCGCCCACCCCTCCCCCTACTCCGCCACCATGTTCTTCAACAATCACCACTTCAGCAAAGCGAATGAGTATTCAAGAGCACATAATATTGAGCCTATTGATTGGCAATAACTTTGACAAACTTTGCCAATGTTTGCTAAGATATAACCATGAGAACAGTTAACATTTCCCTTACCGAAGACCAAACTAAAATGGTTGACCAGGCAGTAATTAATTTAGGATTTGCCAACAGAAGCGAATTTTTTAGAACACTTCTAAGAGTTTTCAATAAAAAACCCGAGGTGCTTGCGGAAGCGACTGACTTTCCAATGAAAGGCCCTAGTACCAAAAGCGCCAAAAAAGTTATGGAAGGATTTAAAGCAACGGGTAAATATTCTAAAGGATTCCTAAAAGACCTCGAAAACGGATTAAAACATAGTGATTATTTTATTAATGATCTTCCCCAAAAGTGAACATTGGCCCAATCAAATCTAAGGTTATAGAATATCTTGAGAAACATGGGCTCACTAAGAAATTTAATAAACAACTGAGTTTGCTGCAAACTGATTTCAGACATCCCAGCCTCCATACAGAATTATTAGCGCCCAAAGAACACGGCATTAGAAGTTTTAGAATTGACCGGAGTTTTCGAGCACTGTTCTTTTATGATTCAGAGACTGACAGTATCCAAATTCTGGCTATTACGAACCATTACCAATAAATTACCTGGCAAACACTCCTCTAAAATTAATGTGTCGAATGCCTGAAACTATTGATAGGCCTTTGCCTGAATGTTAAATAACCTGGCATATTTTCCATTACAACTCATCAACTCCTTATGACTTCCTGCCTCTTTGATTTTGCCATCGTCTATAACGTATATTTTGTCTGCATTCCTGACTGTTGAGAAACGATGAGAGATAATAATAACAGTCTTATCTTTTGAAAGCTTCTCAACTCTTCTAAATATCCCGGCTTCTGCTTTGGCATCAATAGAAGCTGTTGGTTCATCTAATACCAGGATGGGTGCATTTCTAAAGAAAGCGCGGGCCAGAGCCATTTTTTGCCATTGGCCCGTTGATAACTCCTCACCTTGCTCAAAGGTTTTTCCCAACATTTGCTCATAACCCTTCTTAAACTTTTCGATAAATTCATTTGCTCCTGATGAAACGGCTGCTTTTCTAATCTGTTCTAAATCTTGAGTTTTTTCAATATTTCCAAAATGAATATTATCTTTAGCTGTATGTGAATAGCGATTGAAATCCTGGAAGAGAACACCAACATGCTTATACCAGTTCTTCAAATCAAGATCCTTAACATTAACTCCATTAATAAGGATTTCACCACCATCTACGTCATAAAACCTGGCCAGCAGTTTAATAATTGTTGATTTTCCAGCCCCATTTTCCCCTACCAAGGCAATTTTCTCGCCTGGTTCAATAGTTAATGAAAAATTATCAAAGACCTGCTTTGAACTGTCTGGATAAGAGAAATCAACACTTTTAAACTCAATGAGTGGTGGTTTCTGTAAGTCTAAAACAATAGGGTTTGCGGATTTAGTTATACGAGGTTCTAAATCCAGTACTTCAAAAATACTTTTGACATAAAGACCATTCTCATAGACATCATTCACATTGCGGAATAATCCACCAAGGCCATTTTGGAAGTTACTAACGACACTGGTATAGAAGCCGACATCACCAACAGTAATCCTTCGGGCGAATGCCTCAAAAATAACGAATATTTCAATGCTGATTAGCACACCTGAAGAAAGACTATTAAAGAGAAAATTAGATCCATAAGTTTTGCGGGCAACTTTTAAGTTATCCTGATAAAACTTCTCCTGAATGGAACGCAGTTCCTGTAAGAACTTTTTTGCCAGAGTAAATATTTTAATTTCTTTCACACTCCAGGCGTCCTGGAGCAGTCCTGATAAGTACCAGTAACGTTTCCGGAGTGGTGTATTTTGTCCCCAAATACCCCAGGCGACCTTGGAAAGCTTTGTCTGACTAATAAATTCCGGAACAGCAATTAGGGCAACCAGAATAACCAGGAGTAAGTTGAGTTGGGCAATAGCTATAAAAGCCAAACCAACTTGTAAAAAGCTTTGTAATCCATATAAAAGATTAGAAATCATATTGAGAGGTCGATACTCATAGCTTTCCCTTACTTTCTCGAGTAAATCCTTAAAGTCGCTCTCTTCAAAATATTGCATATCAAGATGAGAAATTTTTCCCAGTATGAGCTGGTTAAGATAAATAGGCAGCTTTGTATAAAGCACCCGTTGAACATAGTCCTGACCTGTAAAAGCAGCACCTTGCATAAAATAGGTAACGATACGGGCCCCAAATAACATATATAATTGAGCCGTATTTAACGCACCACCGCCAATTACAAAAATAACCTGGTCTATTAACAGTTTATAAATATAAGCATTGATAAAAGGCAAAATTGCCGGGAGAATCGTTGAGAGTACGCTAAGTACGGAAAGACCTTTATCGACTTTCCAAACAATGCCAATAAGCCTGCGGGAAGTAGTCATTGTCTCTTTAACTTCGCTCCATTTTCGGGTTTTACTCATGTTTTTATTTTATCATAGCAGGAAGATAGCTTTTTATACTTGACTCAACTAGATCATTTGTATAAACTAAACTTCGCTAATCATATGCAAAACAATAAACATCCACGAAGCAAAAACCAATCTGTCTAAGTTAATTGCCAAAACCTCTAAAGGCGAGGAGGTTATAATCTCCAAAGCCGGCAAACCTGTGGCTAAGCTTGTGGCATATAAAGAACAGCTTAAACCCCGAAAACCAGGCGCGTTAAAAGGAAAAATATGGATCAGTGATGATTTTGACGATGAAGATCCGGAAATAAACAAACTTTTTTACGGTGAATAAGTATCTTCTTGATACTCATATAATTTTGTGGTGGTTAAATGATGATAAACGGTTGAAAAAACCTCTACGTCAGATAATTGAGAATTCTAAAGAGCATATATTCTTAAGTATCGCAACTGCCTGGGAGATAGGCATAAAGTACAAAACCGGAAAACTCTCACTGAAAACAACGCTTGAAGATTGCTTTGAACAGACTAAATTTGCAACAATACTACCTATTACCCTCAAACATATACTTATTTTAAATTCACTACCATTGCATCACAGGGATCCTTTTGACAGACTCCTGATTGCCCAAGCCAAAGTAGAAAAATTAACCATATTAACTAATGATCCAAAATTTGAAGAATACCCTGTTAAAATTTTACGTTAATTATCGGGCAATTGTTAAAGCCCAGACAGTTTTTGCTCCACCCCGCTTTAATATATAACAGCATTCTTTCAAGGTCGAACCTGTTGTCCAAACATCATCAATCAAAAGTACGCTGACGTCTGAAAGCTGAGTGCTGACAGCTATCTCAAAAGCATTCTTAATATTCTGCTTTCTCTCATGGGAAAGTAATTTCATCTGCGGCGTTGTATTCTTAATCCTTTTCAAAGTCACCTGATAATTAAGCCCCAACTTAGAAGCAAACAACCGCGCCAACAATTCTGACTGATTAAACCCTCTCCAGTTCTGCCGTTTAGGATGCAAAGGAACTGCTGTAACAATCCAGAACCTCCCTTGATCCTTCTTAATCTTATCTAGAAGTATCGGCGAATTCTTCGCCCAATACTCAACAGTTATATCAACCAAATCCTTAGCCACCTCACTCAGCCATTTATATTTTAATTTCTGAATCGCAGTCCGCAAACTCCCTTCATAAATCCCCAAACTCCAAAGCCCCTCCAACCCATACTTCCGTTTACAAACAGCATGCACCACCCCACCCAAAGAAGCCCTCTCACAAAACGGACAAACCAACTCCGACTGCTTTATTTCTTCTACACATTCCCTGCAAAAATACCCCCCATATTTCTTACACCCCACACAAATCTTAGGAAACAATAAATCTAGCAAATTCATTTGCGCCTGTCATCCCGGACTTGATCCGGGATCCATATAAATAATCATACATCTCAGCCACAAAAAAAGCCGACCTTTTACAGTCAGCCTTTATTATTCTTGTGGAGACGCCGAGATTTGATCTCGGGTCTGAAATAGTTTTTTCAAAAACGTCTACAAGCTTGTCCGGTTTTATAGTTAGATAAAAGTTTGTAACCAAACCGACAGGAATTCTTTTATCTGATTGAGTTATCTTTAAAGATCTTTTGGATCAACCAACACCAAAAGCTTTGCATCCTAGCTGTGTATTACTTCAAGCTCCCACCAGGAAGAAGAGATCATGAAGCA
>CAYNRM010000048.1:0-10087 GCA_964399555.1 uncultured Gammaproteobacteria bacterium
GCTTTTAACTTACTAATAAATTGTACCCAAATTTTACACATTTGTCAATAGATACTATAAGTCTTTAATTCGTGCGTGAATATTATAAGCTACTAGTTTTTTTTGCTTTGAAGTTATAAAATTATGCTCTGTGGTAGAAGAAACAAAAAATTATTATGCTGTGATACTAGCGGGAGGTAGCGGTAGTCGTCTTTGGCCTGCATCTGTTAAGGCGCACCCTAAACACCTGTTAAAACTTTTAAATGATAAGAGTCTGATCCAGACAACTTTTGATAGAGTTGAGGGGTTGATTCCTAATGAGAATATTTATGTGGTTACAAGCAAAGCTCATACTGAAGAAGTAGCTGAGCAATTGCCTCAAATTCCTAAAGAAAATATTATTGGTGAACCTACCGCCAAAAATACTGCTATGGCGATGGGGGCGGCGGCGGCTGTTATTCATTCCCGCAATCCGGACGGGGCTGTAGTGTATTTGGCTGCAGATCATGTTGTCAGAGATCTTGGCCGATTTCATATGAATACTCTGGCTGCTTTGAGAGTTGCTGAAAGTGGAAATTATATTGTGGCTATTGGTATAAAACCTGAATCGGCGCATACCGGTTTAGGCTACATAAAAATAGGGCAGGAGCTTGAGATGCTTTCTCAGGTTGCGAAAAAAGGATATGTGTTTAAAGGAATAGAGTTTAAGGAGAAACCTAATCTGGTAACTGCTCAATCGTTTGTGGCGTCAGGACAATATTTGTGGAATGCGAATCTTTATTCTTGGTCTACTAAAACAATTCTTAAAGCTTTTGATAAATATTCTCCAGAGTTATCCAAAGCTGTCAATGAAATTGCGGAGAAGGCTTCAACTCAGAATTTAGACAATCTATTTGAGGCTGTTTATTCTAAGTTGGGAAGTCATGAATCTATTGATTATGAAATTTCGGAAAAGGCTGAGAATATTGTCGTTATTCCTGGTGATTTTGGGTGGAGTGATGTTGGAGATTGGAAAGAGGTTTACAATTTGCGTTCTAAAGATAGTAAGGGTGTTGCTGCAACTAAAGAATCAGAAATTATTAACATTGGAAGTGAGAATGTATTAGTTGAGACCGGTAAAAAGTTGGTGGCTTTAGTTGGAGTGGAGGATTTGATTGTCATTGATACGGGGGAGATGCTTTTGATTGCAAAGAGCGATAAAACTCAGGATGTTAAGAAAGTTGTTGAGAAATTGAAGGAAGAAAAGAAAGAAAAATATCTTTAAACACTTAGTTTACTTTGGTGGGTTTGGGGCTGGGTCAACTCTAAGGTAGTCGTCTGTTGGAATAGGTGTGCAATACTGACCAAGCTGCCAGTTCAAGACGATGTATCTCCTATATGCATCTTCTCTAGCATTAAAAGTTAAATCTGTCCCGTGAATTTGTGCGATCCATTTCTCCATAGGTGATTTCCTATATAAACTATTAACAGCAACTTCAACAGGAGAAGTAACTTGTTCTCCTACTTCAAGTTCACCGATAGCTTTGCTTATTCTACTAGGTGCCTCCCGAAGCATTACGGGACTTACGACGGTGTTGTCAACGGAGGATTGATCGTTGGAACAATCAAAGAATTGAACGGTCTGTCCGTTGCGATCATACATATCTCTTAAATCAGACAGTAATCTACTATTAGGCTTTCTAAGGTTAAGGTCTATAATTTGACTTGGAGTAAGTTCACCTGAAGGTGGAACGTTATGGGAAATATCTGTAGTTTTTTTTAGTGAGTTTTCATAAGGGCCAGCATTTAAAGCTGCATTGCCAAGACCGACACCGATTGACACAGCAGCTGCAGCTAGAAGTAAATTTATTGAGCGTGCACCTAATGGTGGACGTTTTTTTGGTACTGCCATTCGCTCTCTAGACATAAGTGTATATTCTATAGGATATTATTTGATATGTCAAATATTTGATCATGGTGTTACTGTTGGTTCCGGGCTACGGGTTGCTGAGGGAGAGGAGGTTTTGATTAGGGAGTTTGAGGTGTCGGGTTTTAGGAAACCCATTGAAGGGATGAAGTAGATGAAGCGGGCGACTAGCGTGTTGTTCTTTTGGCGGGTGGCGCGGATGAGAAGGTGTTTTTCTACTTTGGCATCGTTTATGGAGGCTTCGTTTGTTCCTAAAAAGAAGTTGGTTTGGGATGTTGTAACAACATTTTCGGTTTGTCCTGATTTAGTCTTTAGGGTGATTGTTGAGCCTTGGGTTTTTTGGATTTGGCCCCAAACTAGTTCTGCTGAACCAGAAGCGAATTTCTCTAAGAAAACGAGACGTTGAGCGATGAGGGTGTTTTTATCATCGACATCTCCTAAAGCGGCAATTTTATCACCCCTTTCTAAAGTGTCTACTTTTATTTCTTTATTTTTTAAACCACGGGCCTCGGTGAATTCATCATATCTGACAGTTTTAGATTCGGTTAGGGTTTTTATTGTGATTTCGTTACTGGAGATATTTTCTATCTCGCCCATGATTGCCTTGTTTTGGACTTTTCTGGTCATTTCTGATTTTAGTTGAGCGGCTCTGGAGGCGATTTCGGTTTTTAAGGCGTTTATTTTGTCGGTTATTGAGCCGGATTGGGAAGATTCTTGGGCTTGGGAGGGTACAGGGTAGAGGGTAGAGGGTAGAGTTATGGCTAAGTATAGAATAAATAATATTAATTTCTTCATATTTTTTCCTCAGAGTAGTATATGGTTTTGGTTGTGGTTTTGTGGTTTCCTTCTAAGTCGTAGGCATTTATTTCTACGATGTTGGGGCCGGAATTTAAGGGGAAAACTGTGGAGAATTGGCCGTCTTTGCCTGATTGTAAAGCGGCGTCGTTTGAGACACTTGAAATAATGACCGAAATATTCGGTCCGGTTTTACCGGAAATGATTAGGTTGGGATCTGAGACTAAAATCTCGTCTTCGGGGGAGCTGATTTCCAAAAATAGGCTTATTGGTTCTTTTGTCACTGGGTTGTATTCTGTTATTGCAGCTTGGAATCTTTCTGGATAGAGTATGTAGTAAAGTCCCCCAAAGAAGGCTAAAGCCAAAATCAAGAGCGTGAGGTGGGAAATTACAAAAGTCTTGGTTGATAGAACTATGTCTTTGGGCATCTTAAACTCCTTGAAATTCATTTTAACAGGTGTATATATTATGTAGATATTGTGAGGAATACAAGAGCGTGGTAATATGGCTATCAGCTATCAGCTATCAGCTATCAGCTATCAGCACAATATGGATATTTACTTCTACGGACAGGCTTGTTTCAAATTAAAAGGTAAAACTGCAACTGTATTTATTGATCCTTATAAAGAAGAATTTACCGGATTAAAATTACCTAAAGATCTGTCAGCAAATTTGGCTATCTCCACCCATGACCATGATGACCACAATAATTTAGATTCTATAACGGACGCTGATTTGAAGATTGAAGGACCCGGGGAATATGAAGTCAGAGGAATTAGTGTGACTGGGGTAAGTACATTCCATGATACTGAAGCAGGAGGTCAGAGGGGGCGAAATACTGTTTACAATGTTTCTGTTGATGGGTTGAATATTGTTCATTTGGGAGATTTGGGTCATAAATTAACAGAAGAGCAGATTGAAGAAATCGGTGCGACAGATATTTTATTGGTGCCTGTAGGGAGTGTTTATACTATTGATGCGAAAACTGCGGCTGATGTGGTGTCCCAACTTGAACCTAAGATTGTAATTCCGATGCATTATGCGTTACCGGGGCTTAAGTTCGAACTTGAACCGGTTGAGAATTTTATGAAAGAGATGGGTGCTGAGGCTGTTGAGCCACAAGCGAAACTTTCTATAACTAAAGATAAGCTGCCAGATGAATTGCAGGTGATCGTTTTAAATAAAGTCTGATTAATTTTTAATTTCTAGTTTTTAATTCTTAATCAATCTCAAATTTTTAAAAATTATTATGGCAAATTTCTCCAAACCATCCAGAGAGAATTTAATTTTCACAAGGACTGCTGACGTGACTAAAAAACTTCCCCCCCAAAATATTGAGGCTGAGCAATCGCTTTTAGGAGCGTTGCTTATTGATAAAGATGCGATTGTGGCGATTGGTGAGATTTTACGAGTTGATCATTTTTATAAATCCGAACAGCATGGTTCGATTTATTCAGCGATCCTGGAGTTATTTGAGAAACGCGAACCTATTGATTTAGTTACTGTCACAGAGAAATTAAAGCAATCGGGATATCTAGATAAAGTGGGAGGTTCAGCATACCTGGCGGAGCTTGTTAATATGGTGCCGACGGCGGCACATATTGAATCGTATGCCAAAATTATTAGAGAGCATGCGGTCAGAAGACAGCTAATTTCCTTTTCTTCCCGTTTCATTGATATGGCATATGATGAGGGACTTGAGGTTTCTAATATTCTGGAAGAATCAGAGCAGTCTGTTTTTGCTATAACACAACAACATATTAAGAGGGACTTTATTCAGCTAAAAGATGCTTTGGCACAAAGTTTTGATAGATTAGATGAATTACAAAAAACTTCAGGAAAATTAAGAGGGATTCCGACGGGATTTAGGGATTTGGATAATAAATTGGCTGGTCTACAGAATTCTAACCTGATAATTTTTGCTGCCCGTCCGGGTATGGGAAAAACTTCATTTGCTTTGAATATCGCTCAACATGCAGCTGTGAATTGCGGAGTACCTGTCGGTATTTTTTCTCTTGAGATGAGTCAGGAAGAACTTGTAGATCGTTTATTGGTTGGGCAGGCTGACATTGATGCCTGGAAATTAAAGACCGGTCGGTTAGATGAGAAAGATTTTGATAAATTGTCGCATGCGATGGGGCAGCTAGCTGAAGCGCCTTTATTTATTGATGACACTCCAGGGCTGTCTATATCAGAGATGAGAACCAAAGCCCGCCGTCTCCAGGCGGAGCATGGACTTAAAATGCTGGTTGTGGATTATTTGCAATTAATGCGTGGAAGAAGCCAGGATAATCGGGTTCAGGAAGTATCGGAAATTTCTCAAAGTCTGAAAAATTTAGCGAGAGAATTAAAGATTCCGGTATTTGCTTTGTCTCAACTTTCCAGGGCTGTTGAATCAAGAGGAATTAAGAAGCCTCAGCTGGCGGATTTGAGAGAATCTGGTGCGATTGAGCAGGATGCTGACGTGGTTATGTTTATATATAGGGAGGATTCGGAGAATACTGAGGCGGTAAAATTGGACATTCAAAAACATAGAAACGGTCCGACGGGGGAGATTGATTTAATATTTAGAGGAGATCGCCTTAAGTTTTATGGAATGGAGAAAACCAGAAGAGTTTCTTCTTTGCCGAAGGAAGGTCCAGCTCCTAAAGCAGCCGCAACTACTTAATTTGATATACTCTCCGGATGGAAAAAGTTTCTAAAAAAATCATTGCTGTTGATATCGATGAAATACTCGCCGGGTTTATTGATTATTTTATCGAATACCATAATTTAACTTATAAAACCCGCGTAACAAGAGATAAAGTGTTTAGCTTTGACCTCCATGAAGTTTTTGAAGTCACAAAAGAAGAGATAATGGACAGAATGGTTAAGTTCGGACAGGAAGGGCATAATGTGAGAATATCTTTGGTTCCGGGCGCTAAAAATGGGATTGACGCTTTACTAAAAAAAGGATATGAACTGCATTTGGTGACTGCCAGACCGACGGTTATAAAACCTGAAACTGAACTGTGGATTAACAAACATTTTCCTGACAAATTTACGGATCTACATAATGCGTTTAATTCGAATATCCATCAGGAAGGCTCGAAAAAGAAAAAATGGGAAATTTGTAAAGAAATAGGAGCATCCGTTTTGATAGAAGACCACTTAGAAAATGCCATAGGGTGCGCAGAGAACGGGATAAGAGTGTATTTAATGGATACTCCATGGAATCAAACTGAGAACTTACCTCCTGAGGTAATTCGGGTAAAATCATGGGAGGAAATAACGACTGCTCTTAAATAACTGAGCAGCAAGTACCAAGTATTCCAAAAAACAAGTTACAAGCAAATAATAAATTCAAATAGCAAAATTTCGAGATTTGAATACTGATTGTTGGAATTTGTTTGGAATTCTTGTATCTTGAAATTTGGGACTTACTCCGAAGGAGTTATTATGGATATTCTTTCGATTATTTTAGTTGTGGGAGGGTTGGTTTTATTTGAAACCATTACCTCGATAGATAACGCCATTATTAATGCTGAGGTTTTGACTACGATGTCAGAGCGGGCTAGGAAGTGGTTTTTGACATGGGGTCTTTTTATCGCGGTTTTTGCCTTACGTGGTCTGTTACCTTTTATCATTGTTTGGGCTGTTAACCCGTCACTAAACCCGATTGAACTGGTTACTGCTACTTTTTCCGGTGATCCGGCAGTTAAAGAATCGATTGAGGCTTCTGCTCCGGTTTTGCTTTCCGGGGGAGGAATATTCTTAGTTTTCTTATTCTTCCATTGGCTATTTCTTGAGCCTAAGAACTTTGGACTTAAGGGAGAGAAATTTTTTTATACACAGGGGGTTTGGTTTTATGCAGTTGTATCGATAATTCTGGCAACAGTCGTATGGTTTGGATTGAAGACTGATCCTTTGATGGCATTTGGGGCTGTCGTAGGTTCGACAGCGTTTTTTATTACCCATGGATTTAAAGAGAACGCGGCTAAAGCTGCGGAGGAATTGATAAAGAATAAAACCAGCAAGTCTGACTGGAGTAAGATTCCTACCTTGAAGCAATTGATGCGACATTCTCATTTGATGGCGTTTTAGGTGCGTTTGCGTTTACTCTTTCTGTGCCATTAATCCTTATTGGTAACGGTATTGGTGCGTTTATTGTGAGGGAGTTTACGATCCGTAATATTGAGAGAATTAAGAAGTATGCGTATCTAAAGAACGGTGCTATGTACTCTGTTTTCTTCTTAGGTATTATCATGCTAATGCATAGCTTCCATGTTGATATACCAGAATGGGTTTCTCCTTTGGTTACTGCGGGAGTTGTTGGGTTCTTCTTCCTGAAGAGCAGAAGAGAAATGGTTGTTGCTCCGGTTAAAGCCAAGAAATAAAAATCACTAGCTGGTTAATATCGACTGGCAAAAATCTTTAATTTTTCCGTCGAATTCTTCCATTGAACTATTATTTTCTATTTTGACATCTGCTCTTGCACCAATTTCCGGAATTAATAATTCGTTAGTCGCGTTTTCTTCCTCTATAAATTGTTCGTAAGTCATTTCTGATTCACCTATTTTTTCTCCACGATCTTTAAGGCGTTCAAATCTCAATTTAGGATCTGCTGTTATGTAGATTAGTTTATGGTTTGTAAACTTTTCTAATAGTTCGACGTCGGGTTTCCATCTAATTCCATCAAGAATTATTATTTCAGCATTCGTTTCACTAATTTGTTTTTCTATTCCATGGGCAATTGTGCCGGAGCCAAATTCTTCTAAGACCTGGGCGAGTTTTTGAAGGTTGGCGCGGGAGACCGGAAGATCCCAGAGTTTCAAAGTTTGCTTTAGTAGATCAGAAAAGCGGATATGGATAATATTTTTACTGGAAATTTCTGTTAAATATTTGGCGAAGGTATCTTTTCCAGAGCCTTTTTCACCGACGAGTCCAATTAAAATCATGTGCAAGAATTTGTATCAGATAAGGGGGGAGGGAGTCAATTAATGATTCTCGGCCGTTACCTGAGCCATTCTAGTTGAGATTATTTTTGGGTCACGGGTAAATCTTGAAGCTTGTAACGGAGGATTTGTTGGGTCTATTTTCAGTCCCAGTTTTTTAGCTTCCGCTTCTGTCCATATACGGTTAAGTCGGTCGAGACTAGATATGACAGGTTCTCTTAATGTGCCCTAAGTGAATTTAATTTTGAACTCTTTTTAGACTGGTTCACTCGGTTTATACAAAACCTCCGTTACAAGACAAAATAAGAAACATTATTTTCCATATACATCATCATGTGCACCTATTTTAGAAATAGAGCGGTATCCTGATCCACAAGAAGATAAACCATTCTGATGCTCATTGTGATGGAGATACTCCACAAGTTAGTCATATTTCCTGATAGTTTATGAATTCTGAGAGATGGGTGTTTAGGGTTTTCTTCAAATAGAGCAATTTGTTTCTCAATTCGGTCTATTAATTTTTTATCTCTGTGGCGAATATTTGTGATTTCCTTTTGAATAAGTAGGGAAAATTTAGCAGTCATTTTTACGGAGTATCAAGCTTGCTTATTCGTAGAAAAGCTTTGCTCGTTTAATTGTTTGAAAAAGTCTTTAGCATCAACTGCCTGATCCAAGTCCTCTAAGGCAAGTTTAGCCGCTTGCTCAGTTTCCGCCGATGCCTTAAAAACGGGATAATCTTCATCCTCAACGTCTTTCATTAGTACATGCTTCACGTATTGTGTTAAAGGTACGCCAAACTTACCAGCTTTTGATTCTAGCAAGTCTTGTAATTCTGGTGTTAAATTAATTTTGAGTTGAATTGGATTATTTATATATTTACCCTCAATTAATACCCATTATATACCCAAATTAGACCTTTGTCCAACATTTTGTTGTAACCCAAGTACAAAATGAATTTAAATTATATTATTCACAGTGATACTTGAATTAAAGTGAGTCTAAAGTTAAACGGAATTATAGGAAACGATGACCTACCAAAAAACTGATCCTAAGAGTTCGAAGAGCATACAAGGCTGTCCCATTAAGTGCAGAAGACGCATCTTGTTTTGAACTCTTTTTTAATGATCTGCTTGTGCATTTTTCTAAGCTGATGGAGGCTTATCAAGCTACCGAGCAAGAATAACGGTACTTCTTTTAATCAAAAGGTATGTCTTTAAATTATACTGAGGCACCAACTTTTTCCATGATCCACATTCTGATAAGTTGAGTCGGCCCAAGACCCTTTGCTTTCGCCTCATTTCTTACGGTGTTAAGCGTTGTTGGATCCAAGCGAATATTGACCGTCTCTGATAAATTTTTAGCAAACTTAATATTCACAGATCTCCCACCAGAGAAAGCTTCATCAAAGTTTTCTTCCCAAAACGTTGCTTCCTTCTCCCGATCCTTAAAAATAGAATCACTAGGTACTACCTTTTTTATATTTTTCATTTTTCACCTCCTTTTCAAATGCAGTTACTGGATAATAGACACCATTGCCATATGGCTTTAAATCTCTGTCTTCTGGTGACAACACAACTGCTAATACTTTTCCCTTTCTCGTTTTGCCCAGAATTAATATTCTTTTTCGGTAGCTTTCAATAACTTCATAGTTTCCTTGGCAAACCTCTTCAACTTCATCGACTGACAATTTATGCTTAGCAATATGTTTTTTATTCCACTCATCCCAAACCAAGCCCTCCACCTTCAACATATTCAAATTTATCGTATCACATTGTGCCACAAAGTCAAGGTGCTATTTTATTTTATCAGACCATAAGGAGAAGTAAGGACTCGAAATCTTTTTGAAGTAGCAAAGTAAATAATTAATAGTTTTGTAAGTTCAGTCTTTCTTTTGATTTATAACTAGCCCGTTATATCAAGCTATTCAGACCTTTTCTGACCAAACTATCTCCTCTTGTGCAGAAGACACATCATATTTAGAACTCTTTTTTGATGATCTGCTTGTGTATTTTACCAAGCTGATGAAGGCTTATCAAGCTGCGGGGGATGAAAAAATGAGCTTATTACCCTCCCAACTCTATGATGGCAAGATCTTTTATTCAGCTTTTTTGAAGGATTTAGCCCGCCGTCAGAAGGAAATCATTATTGAAACCCCTTACATCACAGCTTCCAGAATGGAAACTTTATATCCGATTTTTGAGAAAATTCTTGAAGGTGGTATTCAGATTCATATTATTACCAGAGATCCTGCTGAGCACGATAACGACTAGATGAGAAACCAGGCGACAAATGAAATATTACATTGTAGCAAGCTTGGAATAAATATAATTATGTTAAATGGATTCCATCACAGGAAACTGGCTATTATTGACCGAATATATAGAAATATAAGAAAAAATAAGGAAGATAAAATATTGATACAGTAATCTAAATAGTTAATTTAGTTTATACATAGAGTGTATAGGTTTTGGAT
>CAYNRM010000049.1:0-9942 GCA_964399555.1 uncultured Gammaproteobacteria bacterium
TGGATCGCCCCGATAATCGGCGCCGATTTTGTCGATTTCGTCTAGCATAAAGACTGGGTTTGAAGCTCCGGCTTGTTTGACTGATTGGATCATTCTTCCTGGCATAGAACCTACATAAGTCCTTCTGTGACCTCTGATTTCAGCTTCGTCCCTGATTCCACCGAGGGAAACTTTGACGAATTTTCGCCCTAATGCTTTAGCGATTGATTTTCCGATTGAGGTTTTTCCGGTTCCCGGAGGTCCGGCGAAGCAAAGAATCGGGCCGTGAAGTTTGCCTGATAATTTGTAAACGGCCAGGTACTCCATAACGCGCTCTTTAACTTTTTTGAGGCCGTAATGCTCTTCATCTAAAACTTTTTCGGCTTTTTTCATGTCGATTTTATTTTTAGCCGCAGCTTTCCATGGGAGATCGGTTAACCATTCGATGTAATTTCTGATGTAAGCGGCTTCAGGATTATACGAAGACATTTTAGCAAGCCTGCCTAGTTCTTTATTTGCTTTGTCCCGGACTTCTTTTGGCATACTGGCTTTTCTTATTTTCAGTTCGAACTCGCGGATTTCGGAGTTTTCGGAAGTCTCACCTAACTCCTCTTCTATAGATCTCATCTGTTCTCGAAGAATTGCTTCTTTGGTCATTCTGGAAACTCTTTCCTGAGTATGGGAAGAGATTTTTTGGGAGATTTCTAAGATTCTTATTTCTTTCGCTAAGAGCTCAGAAACGCGCTGCAACCTCTCACTGGCTGCTACCATTTCTAAGATTTGTTGCTTATCGATGGTTTTAAATTCAATCATTTGACAAATGGTATTTACCAGCTGATTTGGATCGTCTGATGAGGATATTAACGGCCAGTTTGTAAGTGAGGACATGTCGAATAATGGATTGCCGTTTAGTTCGAGGTATTTGCGTAATTGTTCGCGGACGGTTCTAATTAAAGCTTCTGTTTCTTCGTTACGTTCATAAAGTTCAGGGATTTCTTCGATTTCGGCTTCTAAATAATTCTCTGTTTGGGTGAAGTTCTTTATAAAAACGCGGACTAAGCCCTCGGCTGAGAGTTGGTATTCATTATCAACTTTTAAGATTCTTTTGATTAAACAAACTGTTCCAACCTGGAATAAATCGTCCTGCCTTGGATCATCTATTCTTTCGTTTTTTTGAGCTACAAAAACGACCAGTCGATTTGTGCCCCAGGCAGCATCTAATGCTGCTCTTGATTTAGGACGAGCGGAAACAATTGGCACTGTGTTGCCTGGGAAGATTACTGTGCCGCGCAGGGGTCCTACGGGGAGGGTTTTACTTAATTTAATAGGGTTAGAAATTGGATCCATAATTTTAACTTGTTAAAATTAACAGGTTCTGCGAGCGATGTGTTATCTAAACACAGTGCGAACAGGTCCTTATAAAAAAGAGAATCGCTAGTTGCAGAAAGTATTGGCAGCTAGAGGTTTCGTATATTCTACCAGAAAGTTTCAAATATCCTAGACTCTAAAATGATCTGCTCCTGTAACTCTGATTAGCAGTAATATAACATGAGTGCTAAGAAGTGTCAACCCAGTACATTAATAATCTATGCCGGGTTTTGCAAGAAAGCCTTTTTCAAAGGGGTGTTTTATGGGCATCATTTCGGTTACTAGATCAGCGTGTTTGAATAATGAGGGCTTACCGTGGTGGCCGGTGAGGACCAGGTCGAGGGTTTTTGGTTTGTCTTTAATAAGTTGAATGACCTGTTTTTGGGTGACCATTTTTCCGGCGATAGCTCCGACTATTTCATCAGCTATAACTACATCATAATTTCCAGAGACAACTTCTTTATATAATAGATCATATGTTTGTTGAGCCATTTTTTTATGATCCTTAATGTCAGATTGGTCATCAAAAATTTTAACGAAGCCCAGTCCTCCCTGGATAATTTTGACATATGGCTTTAACATTTTGATGCCTTCTAATTCCCCGGAGAACCAGGTTTTGCCAAATTGGATAATTAAGACTTTTCTTTTGTAGCCGGCAGCGCGCAAAGCTAAGCCTAGTGCTGCAGTTGTTTTGCCTTTCCCTTCACCGGTGTAAATAATTGTCAGGCCATGTTTTGTTTCTTTAAATTTTTTACTTCTTTTCATAATTTAGGAGGAGCATTTGCAGCCGTTTTCTTTATATTTACTTTTACTACAAGATGAACAGTTCTCGCTGTCGTACCCTACAGCTGGAGCTCCGCCGCTTGAAACAGGAGATTTAGAATGAAACTCGGTTTGTTGCGAGTGGGGAAGTTCTGAGGAGATTTCTAATTGTTGTTTATTAGATATGATACTCATCTCCTGCTGAGACTCCGAGGCTGAGCCGCAGCACCTTATGACGTAGGATTCATTATCTCCTATAAAGATAATTCTGATTTTTCCTTCTGCTACGTTTTTTAGCAAACTTATTTCATGATCCATAAGTTGTTGCGTGACTATGTCAGGTGCTTTAGCTAATTCTTCAATATCCTGCCAATCACCATCAGGATTTATCCCTTTGATTGTGCCTTCTTCTCTCTTTCCTGCCCATAAGAAGTATTCTTTCTGAGCTGCTTCAGGGCCCATTGCTGCTATGTCAGGCCCGATAGTTCCTTCAACCACTCCTCTTGCCCGGGTCGCGTCTGCGAGCAATTCAGCTTGTCTTTTGTCCTGGAGACCGTTTAGAACTGCTGCTTTTGTTGCTTCAAAATGCGCAGAATTTACTTCTTTAGTTGCTTCAGTGAAATTTGTGAAAAGCTGGGAATAGTCTAAAACATCAACATCGGCAACCATTAAAGAGATACGACCGTATCTGGCAGCTTCTTTCACTTCTCCGCCTAAAGTTCTCCTTCCTATTTGCTCCATTATGTCATTCGGGTTTACCCCCTGAGGAAGCTCGGTGGCACCTGAGATATTTAAAATATTTCCATCTCCAGTAGCAATGGCCATTCTCATAAAAGCGTTGTAAGAAGATCTCGCTACATCAGGGGTGTACTCACCAGATGTTGCATAATCAGAGAGTATACGATCTTTTCTGGACAGGCCTTTTGACTGGATTTCTTTGGCTTTTATTCCAGCTTTTGGGGCAATCCATCCTTCAGAGCTGTTGCAAATCTCTTCAGGGATAGACGCAGATAAAGGAAGTTCCGTTATCGGATTAACTATTTGGAGAATGGGTTTGACTTCTGTTCCGGGTTGCAAGTTCAGAGCATTAGCACCGCTAGTCATTCGCCGAGTTTCGGCAGTTCTTCTGTTTCTGTATTGTTCTAAATTTTGAATCATAATTATAGGAGTCAGCGAGGATTTTGGGGTTAAAAAACCTTCTCTTTTGGGAGAAGGTAAAGGACAGTTTACCCTCATTGCTCGTGAGACTTTTGCTTTCTAAAAGAAGCCTTCGACCCGGCTATACGGTTGCGGCACAGTGTTTGAGTTTCACAAACTTCGGAGCTTCTTTATTTTCGTCATTCCGAATTAGCATAGGTGAGAGCAGTAACCTTTTATTAATCAAGATTGCCACGTCGCTTCGCTTCTCGCAATGACGTTTCTGTTAACACATTGAATATCCGCAGGAGTAGCATTTTTTGCACCCCTCTTCGAATACAAAACTCGCCTGTCCGCATTCCGGACAAAGGTCGGCGGTTTTTTGAGTTGTGTCAGCAGCTATTAGAGGAATTTGGGAGGTTATGACGTCGTCTGCTCCGGCATTTACTGGAGACTGCGCTGCAGCTTCAGTCTCTAATGTTAAGTTTAAAGGGACTGTTTCGACTTTTTCGGATGGGTTTTCGGCAGTTATTGCGAGGTCTTCAGCTAAGGCTTTGGCGATTGCGTCAGCTAAGGACATAACGCGATCTTTTCCGAACCCTACGTGAGAAGCTCCACCTATCCCCCTTAGTTGAGCAGAAATTTTTTGGGCGACGGTTTTTGGATCGACGTTTGTGGCGCTTCTGGCAAGTCTCAAAGACAACGAGACCAAGCGGCCCATGGCTTCGGCGTCGGCCATGGTGTGCATTCCGCCTTTGCCGACTGTGATGAAGACTTCAAAAGGATTATCCTGTTCGTCACGGTTGATGGTGATGAAACCTTCGCCGACTGGGGTTTGCATTTTATAAGTGCGACCTCTGAGAATCATTGGTCTGGAGACTACTGAATCTTGAGACGGTGTTGCATTTATTTCGACTTTTGATTCTTCCGATTTTTTGTCATCATGATATAAAACTGCGGTTCTTGAGCCATCTCTAAAGAAGGTAACACCTTTACAGCCTAGTTTGTAGGCTTCCATGTAGAGCTCTTTAACCTGGTCGACTGTGAAATCGAAAGGAGCGTTGGCGGTTTTTGAGATTGAGGAATCGGTGTAGCCCTGGATTAAGGCTTGGACTTTAACGTGGTCCATTGGACTCATGTCGTTGGCGCCGACGAAATAGTGAGGTCTGTCTGCTCCGGGATTATCTTTCATCCAAGTCTCATAAAGAGGGTGATAGATAACGTGCTCCCCTATTCGGTCTTTTCTGGTGAATTTGAAATCGAATACTGGCTCGATACCTGAGGAGACGCCGGCTAGTAATGAGGTTGTGCCGGTTGGGGCTTGAGTTAAGATAACTGCGTTTCTGATTCCCTGGTTTTGGATTTTGCTGCGGATTGGCTGAGGTAGTTGTTTTATGAAATGGCCCTGTAGATATTTTTCGGTATCGAATTTAGGGAATGAACCTTTTTCAGCGGCTAGGTCGGAGGAAGTGTCATATGAGGCATCTCTGATTGTTTTATAGATTTTTTCGATGACTGGCTGAGCATCGTCAGAACCATAAGCTAGTTTCATTTTAATTAAGGCGTCACCAAGTCCCATGGTGCCGATTCCGGTTCTTCTAATATCTTTTGCTTTGGTTTCGTTTTCTTCCCAGAAATAGTAGTTGGCGTCAACGACGTTATCCATGAAACGCATAGCAACTCTGACTTTTGCATCTAGATCTTCGTAATCGAATACTCCGGCATCATTAACGAAGGCTGAGAGATTCATGGCGCCTAAATTACAAACTGCCCATTCACCTAGAGGCTGTTCGCCACAAGGATTTGTACTGAGAAGTTTTTCAAAATACCAGGTGTTGCCCCATTTGTTGCTTCTTTCTAAGAAATGAAGTCCTGGTTCGGCTGATTTCCAGGCTGAAGTGCAGATTTGGTCCCAGATTTCCCTCGCCTTGTAGGTTTTGTAGGTAATAAACTTTTTACCTAAAGCTTCCCAGTTTTCAAAAACGCCATCCCATTTCTCGTCGTATTCGGGGTCAGAAACATCAGGAAATAGAGTAACCCACTCTTCGTCGGCCTGGACGGCTTCCATGAATTTATCGGAAACACAGATTGAAAGATTAGCGCCAGGGATAGAAACGCCGTCTTCTTTGGCGTGGATGAATTCTTCGATGTCAGGATGCCAGTCGTGGAGCATTAACATTAGAGCCCCTCTTCTGCTGCCACCCTGCTGGATAACATCATGGTTGGCTGCTGAATACAGTTTGGCCCATGAGACTGGTCCTGAGGAAGTACCGTTTACTTTTTTTACTCTGGCGCCGTGAGGGCGTAATGAGGATAAATTGATTCCGACTCCTCCACCTCTGGCCTGGATTTCGACGGTGTGAGTGATGTTTTCCATAATTCCCTGTCTAGAATCTTTTGGTGATGGGATAACGTAACAATTAAAGAAGGTTACCTCATAGCCAGTTCCAGCTCCCGAGAGAATACGACCAGCAGGAACGAATTTAAAGCCTTCCATGGCATTGTAGAATTCTTTAGCCCAGTGTTTTCTAAGAGCGTGAGTTTTTTCCATTTGGGCGATACCGGCGGCAACTCTTTGCCACATTTCTTCAGGAATGAATTCTGTTGGTTCGCCTTTATCGTCTTTTAAGGAATAGCGGTCCATAAAGACTTTTTGGCGAATGCCGTCCAAAGTTGTCTGAGTTCTCATTCTAGGAAGAATGCCATCATCAAAAGCCCGATTAATATCCTGGCCTGAGGTTTTTTTGTCTGATGAGACAGCTGGGGCTGAGATTTGTAGGGCGACTGCTTTTTCTTGTTTGTTTTTCATGATTTTATTAATGATTCCAATTCTTTTGTGAAATCGCTTGCCTGTTTAAATTGTCTGTAAACTGAGACAAATCTTAAATATGCAATTTGATCGAGCTTTTTAAGTTCTGCCAGAACTTCGCGACCGATCACCTTACTCTCAATTTCAACCATATCTTTAGAGCGGATTTTGCTTTCTATCTTTAACACAATCCGATCTAAGTTTTCAAAAGCCGGGCGCTTTTCTAAGCATCTCTCCAACCCGGCCCGTAGTTTAGCTACATCAAAAGACTGTCTGCGACCGTCTCTTTTTATAACCAACAGCTCTACTGCACTTGCTCTTTCGTAAGTGGTGTAACGACGTTTGCATTTAAGACACTCCCGTCTGCGTCTGATTTCTCCAGTGCCTTTGACGCTTCTTTTATCAATTACACTGCTTTGTAAGGACTTACAAAATGGGCAATACATACAACATATTGTACCTCATCTGTGATGACGACTCAACATGTATTAATGTAAAAATAAGATTAACATATTGTCTTAGGTCACTGTCAATACACTATATGTTGTGTCAAAGACTCCGTATTTAATTAGATAAGGGGGCGTTTGTGGCTCGGTCGAGGGTTGTGTTTTGGATGACTTCTAACGGGACGTTTGATTGGATGTGTCTTACGCCTTCTAGGAGGGCAGGAAGTTTATCGAAGACTTCAGGATTCTTTTGGATATGTTCGTGGGCAAGATACTCTCCCAGGTTCATTGCCTGCCACTTTCTTAGTTCATATACGTCTTCGGATAAAGGTTTACCTGCGTACACTTCTTTACTATAAATAGTGTCCATGTTCTTTTTAAGTAGCTCGTGACGAGCGGTGGCCTGATCGAAAGGGCCATATTTGTCTTTTAAATATGTTACTTGGCTATTAAGGCTTTCTACCGCACCTGAGTGCCAATAAAAAATCCTATACTCTTCTGGGGTTAATCGTTTGTCTTTTAGAGATAGGTAGGCTTTTTCTGCCTCGATTATTGCAGGTATCCAAGATTCATAAGCATCGGGAGAAAGATTCGAAAGGTAATAATAATCTATTTCATTGTTGACGGTGGGTTTGTTTTCGTGAGTTGCAATTAAGCCATCAATGTTGACGATATTTATGGCGACAAGAATTAAAATTGTTGAAATTATATTTAAACTTAAATTATTTTTAGCATTAATGTCTTTAATTATTCTTATTAACAAAATACCGAGAAGTACTGCCAGCCAGATTAGGAAGAACATGCCGAAAACGCGGGCGCGGGTTAGGCCGTGGGCTTGTTGATAGAGAAAGACTCTTTGAGCGGCAGACCAAAGAAGGAGGCCTACTTCAATGGTAAGAATGGAAGTCAAGATTTGGACGAGGGTTTTGCCTTTGTCTTTTAATTTATGGATGTATCTCAAAGCATAAAATACAACACCTGAGGAAATCACTGAGGCAAGAAGTAATTCGAAAAAGCCTTTTCTCACATACTCAGAAAAAGTCAGACTTTTAATACCTAAGCTCATTAGTTCTCTTTCACCAATGTTTGAAAATAAATACTTAAACTGGATGAAAATGAACCCTGCGAAAAGCAATCCTAGTCCGCCTAGAATAACCAGGAGCTCATACTCTTTGCCCGCAGAAACTTGCTTTTCTTCGGTTGCTTTGTCCTTTTCATAAATTTTCATTATCCCTAAAGACAGAGCAGAGATAAAAACAATTACAGAGAAAATAATCCTAAGCCAGACGTTTTCGAGGAAGGAATAAGTGATGCTTTCAAAAATCGGGTCTGCTTTGGAGAGAATAAAAAATAAAACTGCCAAAACAGGAACGCCAATGAAAACGCCTCTTAGTATTGATGAGGTGACATGCTTTTGGGCTGTATGTTCGGCCCAGGTTTGCGGAATGAAGGCCTGGAGAATGCCTTCTGCAAATTTTGCTCCAGCTTTCAAAGGAGCAGTTAGGACGCTTAAATAGGTGTAATCGAATTTTAAATTGGATTTAGCGAAGTAAATGTTTAAGAGGAGAAATCCGATCGAAGCCAGAATGTCAAATAGCTGGACTATTCCGTTGCTTCGGAAACTGAAAAGCAGAGCAAATATTGAGGACGCAATTCCAAAGGTGTAACTTAGTAAAGTGTTTTTTGAGTTCTTATTGAATATGAAAAGAGTACAGTTAACAAAGATTATGAAAAGTGAAAACCCAATTCCCGGCTGTGAGTCGAATATCAGGAAGTTATAGAGAGCTGTGAGAAGAAGCGCAGCTGCCAGGACTTTTACCATAATATGGAATGATCATCTTAACACAGCTCGGCAATTATTATTTTATATATGATTTAATGATTACGAGGAATCTGTCGTAGTAGTGATAATAAATCCAGATGTTGGCGATGATTAGAATTGGGAAGACAAAGGATTTTTCCAGTAGGCCGCCGGTTTTTAGCCTCAGAAACCTAAAAGGCGGGATTCCCAGACGGATGGGTATGGGGAATAACCACGGGACGCCGTCGCGGGTGATTGTGTCCATTAAGAGATGGGAGACAAAACCGATCATGAATGACCACCAGATGACGTCCATGTTGACAATTAAGACCCCTGACATGGCTTCAAGAAGAAGTTTTAGGCAAAAGCCGAAAAGGGCGATTCCTATTAAAGAATGGGAGATAAATCTGTGGCCTCCGAAGAGTGGGGCGAAGATTTTGCCCCAGATTGACCCACCTCTGATTCTTCCCCAAAGTGTAGCTGTTGACTGATCAATATCGGGGGCAAGACCGCCAATAAAATTTGCGCTTATGGCGACTATAACAGTAGCTAGTGTTAAATCTGTTGGGATTTGCTGAGTTGCTACAGTGTAAGAAAGAGCAGTGAAGGCTGCCAGGTCGTGGGTTCTTCCAGTCATTGCACTAGTGTATCAAGACTCAGGTGTCATGAGTCAAGTGACTCCTACATATTTCTTACTTACTTTTTAAATTAAACTAGTAAATCTTTAGGAGAATGATATTAATGGTTAAAGCTGCTCCGTTTAATCTGCATGATCATGATCCTCCTTTATAGCTGTGTTTGACATGTTTAACTTTATTGTGATATTTTGATTAGACCGATGAAGTTTCAGGCAATATTTCTTTTAGGAATTTTTCTTTCAGTAGTTGCTCTTTCTGTTGTTGCTTCTGTTTCAGCTCACTAATCTTAACTTTCCTGAATTATTTTAAATTGGTTATCGTAACTGTGTCCATGGTGTCACCGACTGCAATTTCATCAACTATAGCCTGACCTTTTAATACTTTACCGAAAATTGTGTATTTGGCGGGTAAATCAGGGTTATCTTCTAACATTATAAAGAATTGAGAGCCGTTGGAATCTGGTCCGGCATTTGCCATGGCAACAATGCCCTTATTATATTTTTTAGTGACTGGTTCGTCATTGAATCTGTATCCTGGTCCGCCAGTTCCATTGCCTAAAGGATCTCCGCCCTGGATAACAAACCCCGGGACTACACGGTGAAAAGTAAGGCCATCGTAAAATTTGTCATTGGTTAAGACAATAAAATTGGAGGCTGCTTGTGAGGCTTCGGGATAGATTTCAAATTCGATTGTGCCTTTATTTGTTTCAATTACGGCTTTTTTATTTTTTAGGTCGCTTGCAGGCAATGGTGACGGGGCGGCAGCATAGGATTTTTTATTGTTAGTGACATTGGCGGCCTGGGTTGCTTCTTCCTGAACTGGTTGCGTTGGTTGGGGTTGGGAAGCGGCGGAAGGACTTGGGGTTGGCGAAGCGGAGTTGATTAACCTGGTGGCAATAATTCCGATCACTGCGACTATGGTGATTGCAATAAAAATTACGGTAAACGACTTTTCGCTCATCTACTAGCGTTATACCACTTGGTTTTTATTTTGTAAAGCGAA
>CAYNRM010000050.1:0-9677 GCA_964399555.1 uncultured Gammaproteobacteria bacterium
AACTCCTAACCAGTTTTTAAAAGATCTAGTGCCGGATATTTAAGTGTACATACCGGAAAGACCAAGAATGTCGACGCCTATGACCTGCATTAGGAGGACAGAAAAGATTATTAATAATAAGCCTATGATTGCTGAGTAGAATCTTTCCTGGGCTGTTTTTATGGACTCAGGATTTCCTTCAGCTGTAATCATCTGGAGAGCTGCTAGGATCATAAGTATTAGAGCAATACCGCCGCCGGCGAAGCTAGTAAACTTTAAAATACCTTGAACCATTTCTTTGGGCTGTGTAGGTATACAACCGACAGCTGTCAAAATACCGTTACCTCCGTCAGTAACTATTGACCCTGTGCTTGTGTTGCATTGTTGACCTTTCGAGTTAGAGCATTCAGTGCAAGCTTTAGGTTCAGTTGTAGCGAAAAAACAATTATATGAGGTTGCTCCCAGCTGAGGAGATTTTTTATAACAGGTAGCCTGTGGAGGGCATTGCTGAGGATCTTTAGGTAACTGATCGAGGACAATTGGTGTCAAGGCAACATCTGCTTGACATTCGTCTATTGCTAGAACTGGACTTATTGATAAGAAGAAGCTTAGTAAAAAGAATACTAAAGAAATAGCGTAGCGCATTACTTAAGTGTTGCTCAAACTGTTTTATTTTGCAACCTAAATTATTAAATGTGAATGACTCATAGTTGTATTGTTGTTGGCCGTTGTTTGTAGCGTCAGCATTTACGGAGATGGTGATTATGGGTGTTTGAGGGTGAGCCTGTCAATTTAGTAATTAGTGATTAAAGGCACCCCTTATATTTATATAAGCGGAGCTTGCGGTTTTCGCTACGCTGCGATCCTGAAGATAGAGAGGATGGGATTTGGGGGATTTTAGGTTCAATTGTTGTTGGATTTTGTATCAGCGCGTTGATACATTTTTTTGGTTATTTTTTGCTTTTGCAAGTTGAAAGCAATCAGCGAAACTATGATTTGCAGGGCTAGTGATTTTTTTTCAGAAATTCAGTAATTTCTTTTGAGAACTCTCTTAAATCATTAAGTTCACCGCTTTTGATAACCTTGATGATATGTTCGGGATCTATATCTGCATATTCATGAACCAGGACATTCCGCATATCTGCAGCTTCTCCTAATTTTTCCGACAATTCTTCAGAGATGATTTGATTCTTAGCTAGGATTTTTAGTGAGTCCTTCGTTCTATCAGGATGGCCGAGATTTAAACCAGCAATAATATGTTCTGAAATGTTTGCTACAGCCTCAATTGCTGTGTGCAACATATGCTCAACTGAAAATAACAGATCGAAATCTGAGGTTATTTTTTCTATACCGTCTTTTTTTTCTTCAAGACGGTTAATCATTAGTTCAAGATAACTTAAGAGTTTAGTTAAAGTTTGCTGATCCAGTGCCATAGCTACCCTCCTTTATTCTTTGATACATATAATCGCTTCGGATCTTTCTTAGATGCTCTGTATTCCTGAATTTTCTTATAGCCGCCACCTCAAAACGTATTCGCTTAATATTGTTGCCTGAATAGATAGGGCTGCCTTGGACAACATTTCTTAAATAAACAGGTTCGAGGTCAATGTGAATCTCTCTGATATCCAGGTTTTTGGTTGGCAGATTTAATTCTGATAGTCCGCTATCGATTTGGCTGGTTCCGGTTAAGCTGTGAGTGGGCTTATCAAAGAGTATTCCCAAATCGAGATCACTTTTAGGGTGGGTATTGCCAGTTGCAAATGAACCATATACGTAGACTGCTACTATGTCAGGTTGTTTTGAAAAATAGTCTTTAAGTTGTTTTAGTTGTTGGTCTGTTAATTTCATGATTTAATTTTAACATAAGTGAGTTGGGGGTACGCAGGCACTTAAATTACGAGGCTTTTTTTGCGGATTTGCTTAGTTTTTTATCAAAGGTGAAGAGTTCATATTTTTCAATGTCTGATTTGATGTGAATAAAACAATCAACAAAGCTTAATTTTCGACTTGAGTAAGTTTCCAAAGCTGTGATAAAGATGTTTCTGCTTTCAGTTTCAATAAAATTTATTGCCAAAAGGACCTGGAGTTTTTCAATGATTTTATCTTTAGGTATTGAATAATATTTATTTAAAGCGAACTCAACCTCAAAAATTATTATTTCGGGTACAAGAATATAAACTTCTTTGTTTTTAGCTCTTTGTAATAATTGTTCAACGGGTCTTTTCTGAAAGGGAATGTCATCTAACAGAAAGCGTAGAAGGCCATTAGTATCGAGCAAGATCCTTTTCATCCGGTATTTCGTGGGCTTTTTGCAAAATCTTCAGCCATTGCTTCAGCAAAAGCTTCGTGCAATTCGCCATTAGTTAAAGGTTTTTTGCCTTTGGCGTATTCTTTTAAAGATCCGGCTAATTCTGTAAAATCTTTTATGGGCTTAACTACCAGCTCTCCGTTCTCTTCTCTGATTAAAGCTTTGTTGCTTTTATCTAATCCGAGCTTTCGGCGAAGCTTGGCGGGGATACTTATTTGTCCCTGAGAGGTAATAGTCACTGTGTAAGTCATATTAAATTCATTATATCACATTACTTTTATCGGTTTGCATTACAAATATTGAGGCTATTGTTACTGGTTTATTGCGGGGTGTATTCCAATTTGCCTTTGTTTGTCTGTAGTTTTAGTAAGACTACTCCGGGTTTTTCTTCTTTTCGGTAGTTGCGGTTTTCTATGATGTTGAGGATGGTTTTGTTTTTTAGGAGGTCGGCGGTGATGACGTAGACTGCTTTGTCTTTTAAGATGAAGTTTTGGTTTACTATTTTGGTTTCGGGCTTGTTTCTTGGGGTAAGGAAGAGGTAGTTGGTGTCGAATATGTTTTCGGGTTGGGGGAGTTTGGGGTCATTATTATATTTTAGGGAGAGGAGTTTGAAGACGTCGATGTATTTTGTGTCGAGGTCGTAGGTTTCCAGGGTTAATGTGTTTCCGGCGGGATCGGTTAAGGTGTAGGTTGCTTTGTTGTTAATGCCGGGGGTTTTTGTTATTTGGGCGGAGTCGGTGGCGACTGGGGTTATTCTTAGATCCCAATCGGATTTGTCTACTTCTATTTTGGCTTCGGGGATTGTTTTATCGATGGAGAATTCAATAGTTTTAATTGACTCTTCGTTTCCGGCAAGATCGTGAGATAGAAAGTAAATTTTATGTGGGCCTTCTGTTGTGAGTTCGACGGGCCCTGAATATTCATCCCAGTCCTTGCCGGTGAATGAATAAACAGTGTAACTTGGGCCTTTGCCCCCAGGATTATCCTGGGCTAATAATTGGACCTTAACATCTGAGCGATACCAACTACCTGTTCCTTTGTCGCCAGTTATTTGGGCAGTAGTGGTGGGGGGGATAGAGTCTAGAATTTCTCCCATCACTGCGAATTGGGAAAAATGAGTAGTTTGTGAGGATATAGTTTTATTATTCTTATTTAATGAGCTGGTTATCTTTTCCCAGAGGCTAGTTTGCGGATTAAAGAAGTAAAAACTTAGGGTATCTTCATTAATGTTGCTTAAATCAGCTTTTGAATAATCATAAATTAAGCCAAGGGGATTGTTAAAACTGGTGATAGCCTCCCCTAGGTTATTTGCAGCGGAGAGGAATAAAGAGGGGACAATGCTTTTATTCGTGTCGTTGGATTTTTCAAAAGGGCCATCCGCAACTTTATAAATTAAAGTTGCACTAGAGGCATTTTCCGGAACTGTGAGTGTAAATTTATCGCTTATCAAGGTACCTCCTGAGGGAGAAAGTTGCTGAATTTTTGGAGGGGTTAGATCGGTAAATAGTTTGTAGCTTTTGGCGCCGTGTTTGGTGTTGTCTGCATTGCTATATTCTTCCCAGGGATCTGTATAATCTCCTTCCCAACCTAGGGGATCAACCAAGCCATAGGGATGGTCATTGCTGAAATCTCCATTTCCGTCAATATCTTTGAAGACTGATAAGTGAATATGGTAGCCAGTGGTATTTCCAGTTAATCCGACTCGTCCAATTTTTTGTCCTTTCGTGACGTCAGCCTCTTCTCCAACTTCATCAACAATTAATTGGTCGGTATCACTGTTTTCTTCGAGGTGCTCGTACCAAGTTTGGTAGCCGTTTCCGTGATCAATTTTGATCATGTTTCCCGCGCCACCAGAGTCTGCTTCAGGGATAAAAACTGCTTTGCCTGCTGCTGCAGCTAAAACTTCAGTGTCCTTTATGACTCCATGAGGGGAGCCGAAGTCATAGCCGCTATGGGAGCTGTAGTAATTTTCAGCCACAAGACCTTTATAGTTGACAATGTTTTTAGTGCAGCAAGGAATATTTTGTAGTGGGTATTTATGGTCAAACCATGCGTTTGGGTTAAAAACTATTTGTTTAAAATCTTTGTCGCCATAATTCCAGGGTAATACTAAAAAAGGAGTTGGAGCTATCTCAGACGGTCCATCATCGGTAATTCGAATATAGTCGATTCTTGGCCATGCCCAGGGGTAACCAGGTGAGGGTAGGATAGCTGGGGTGCCGATAAAAACGACTTTTACTTTTTCTGCGGTTGGGGGTGAAGTAAATACTAGTTGATTGTCGAAATATAATTTATAGATGTTGTCTTCACTGGTAACCTTAAATAAATGGTAAGCCGTATTAGTTTGTTTAGTGTAGACTGGCTGGTCTTTGTATTCGATTCGCATAGCTAGTCCGCTAAAACCATCTTCCTCGAAACTGATTGTAAAAAGGCTAGTAAAGCCCGCTCCATTTTCTGGGGCAGTATCAGCAAAGTGAATACCTGTACTCAAAGCCCCGGCAGTTGTAAATTGAAGACGTGTTTCGGCGGTAAAATTCCCTTGAGGAAAAGGATTGTTCTTGGAAACCACGTAAGGAAATTGATTCTTAGTGCTGCATTGTTTCAAAAGCAGTATACCGCCTGTTTCCCTAACAGTATCAACTAAACAACCTTGATAGTCAGGCTGGGGGTTTCTATTAGGATAGACAATCCATTTGTCGGGATTCAAAATTTGCGGTGGCCGTTCTTCATTAAACTCTTCCTGAAAAAAATATTGTTGTTGGGCGAAAGTTGGCCGTACAAGGAGTAAGAAAAAGAAGAGGCCGAACAGTAATTTAAGGTTGAGCAGTTTCAACTTAATTAATTAATACCGAATTGAAACCGAACTGTCAATATATAGATTGCATTCTTTAGAGACTAGTTGTAATCTGAAATTAGTATGCCCAGCCAATCTGGCAAAATTGTATTAGTTTTAAGTTTGCTCATTCTTGTCTTAGGCGCAGCTGCCTATTTTTTTCTTCGAGATTCTACTAGTCTCTTAATAAGAGAGGGCATCGGGGTAGGGACTCTTTCCTCTGAGAATAATAATCACATGCAAGCAGAGCTTTCCCCTTTAAAAAACCTAGGAGGGAGGTTGGAGGGAATAGATATATTGGCTCAATTCCCAGAAAATTCTGAATTGGAGGAATTTTCTGCAAGCGACTTTGGGGTCATTAAGAACTCTCCTGCAGATAAAGCATATAAGTTCTATTTCAATGAAAATTCGCAAATTGACGGTGTTGATAAAGAATATTCAGGACTAACACTATTTTTTATCTCGTTTCAAAACAAAGACAGATTACCAACAAAGGAATTTCTTCCTACAATAACTAAAGATGAGACAAATACCGTTAATACTCTTGAAGATGTCAAGATAGGTTCGTTTGAGGGTTTTAAGCATATTCAGTGCTGTAGTTCAGGAGGAGTTACAGAGTACTATTTTTTAAATCAGGATTTATCTAAATTAATATTGATTAAGGCTTATAATTATGGCCCTGATCGTGATTTATATGATAAAGAGCTTGAAGCTATAGTTAGGTCGATTGAGCCTATTAGTGAGTAATCTCTGATTCTAATGCTGTTATGAATTAAACCCATGTAATTTCTACAAACTGTGACAAAGTATATGTATATATGGTAATATATTTATGAATACTTCATTTGAATGGGATGAGGATAAGGAGGATGAGAACTTAAGGAAGCATGGGGTTGACTTTCGTACTGCGCAATATGCATTTATCGACTTCGAGCGTGTGATTGCGCAAGACTTGGGGCATAGTGAAAACGAGATTCGTTACTATTGTTTTGGGAAAGTGAAAGGAGGTGTATTGACTGTTCGTTTCACCTACCGAAATAACAATATACGTATAATTGGTGCAGGCTACTGGAGGAAAGGTAAAAAAATTTATGAAAAAACAAATAAAGTATAGTGAAGAATCAATAGAAGCTAAAGTTATTAGCGATTTTTTGCCCAAGCCTGAGCAGCTTATTCTTAATGAGAAAAAAACCCGAGTGACGATAACGCTGACACAGAAGAGCTTAGATTATTTTAAAAGTGCTGCTAAAAAGCATGGAGGGTCATACCAGGCAATGATAAGGCAGCTTATTGATTATTATGTAGCTAAGCAATAATTTTCAATAGTAATTTTTTTGGATCCCACTTTTCCAAATCATCGGAGAGACGGGTATAGCATTCAATTAGTTGCTATTGTATATTAAGGTAAGTCGGGAGGTTTCCGATGTTTTCTGCCTATGTCTAATATTTTTGGGTCTTTGTTTCAACATCCTGATCAGCCTGCTAATTCTGATTCTGGGGGCAATTCTAACGATTCTAATAATCAGAATAATTCTAACAACTCAAACAATTCAAATAATTCGGGTAACCAAAATAATTCTAATAATGGCAATTCTTCTACTCCTATGGGAGGATCGGTTAACGAGGGGACTGATTTGTCGGGGTCGATTAAGCAGGCTTCGAAGGATTCGGCTGTGGTTTCGTCTTCGATTGATCCGGCTAAGGAGCAGGGGAAGCAGGCTTTGTCGCATATGGATCCCCGGGCTTCGCAGATCCTCGTTCATGCTTATGAGGAGGCGAAGAGGATCAAGCACTCGTTTATTGAGCCTGAACAGCTTTTCCTGGCTTTAGTTGCGGACCGGGATATTTTTAAATTGCTTCAGGGTTTCTCGGTGGATGTTGCGAAGTTAACGCGGGAGATTCAGGAGAAAGAGGTGGTGGGGGATTATTCGGGGGAACCGACGCTAGGTGAGACAACGAAGCAGATATTGGAGGAGGCATTTTTAAATGCCAAGAAGCGGGAAGTTGAGTATTTGTCTCCTGAAGATATTCTTTTGACTTTTGTTAATAAGCAGACTGAGGTAGCGAAGACTTTGCAGACTCAGGGGGTTAACAGGGAGAAGGTTGAGGAGAAATTAACAAAGTCGACTGAGTTTTCGACGGGGAAGAAATCTGTTTTGGCACAATACGGGATTGATTTGACTGAGAAAGCGCGTAAAGGAGAGTTGGATCCGATCGCGGGGCGCGAGAAGGAGATCGAAAGGCTGGTGCATATATTATTAAGAAGGACAAAGAATAATCCGGTGATTATTGGGGAGCCGGGGACTGGTAAAACGGCGTTGGTTGAAGGAATGGCCCAGATGATGGTGTCGGCTAAGGTTATTCCGGATTTGGCGAATAAAAGAATTATTCAACTAGATTTGTCTTCATTAGTAGCGGGAGCTTCGCATAGAGGGGAGTTTGAGGAGCGATTGCAGGCTGTTATTAAAGAGGTGATGAGTTCGGGCGGGCAGATTATTTTGTTTATTGATGAAATCCATACTATTTTAGGAGCGGGATCAACTGATGGGGCGCTTGACGCTTCTAATATTATTAAACCTTATTTGAGTAAAGGAACTCTCCAGATTATCGGGGCGACGACTACTTCTGAGTACAGAAAGAATTTTGAGAAGGACCGGGCTTTTGAAAGACGATTCCAGCCGGTTGTTTGTGATGAGCCAACTGAAGAGGTTGCCATTGAGATGATCAGGACGCTTTTGCCAAAGTATGAAAAATTCCATGGCGTTAAGGTGACTGAGGAGGCTCTTATTGCGTCGGTCAAGTTGTCTAAAAGATATATTGGGGAGAGGTTTTTGCCGGATAAGGCGATTGATTTACTTGATGAAGGCTCGGCTGAGGTTAGGTTGAGTGGGACTACTTCGGTTAATGCTCAGGGCGGAACTAAAGAGGTGCATTCTGAGGATATTGAAAAGGTTGTTTCGAGGTGGACCGGGATCCCGATTACCAAATTAACTGAGAAGGAATCAGAAAAGTTACTTCATATGGAGGACCTGATTCATAAAAGTTTTATTAACCATGAGAGAGCAGTTAAAGCGGTTTCCGAAGCTATAAGAAGAGGAAGGATTGGTCTGGCAAATGCAAACAGACCAATTGCCTCTTTTATTTTCCTGGGGCCAACGGGTACAGGTAAAACTGAACTAGCTAAATGTTTGGCGGAGATTATGTTCGGGAAGAAGGATGCGATGATCCGACTGGATATGTCGGAGTATATGGAGAAGCACGAGGTAGCGAAATTAGTGGGAGCGCCTCCGGGGTATGTTGGTTATGAAGAAGGGGGGCAGTTGACTGAGGCGGTAAGGAGTAAGCCTTATTCGATTGTGCTTTTGGATGAGATTGAGAAGGCACATCCGGATGTGTTTAATATTTTGCTGCAGCTACTTGAGGATGGGCGGTTAACTGATAATAAAGGAAATACGATTTCTTTTAAGAATACAGTCATTATTGCGACTTCTAATATTGGGTCGGATTTGATTAGGAGGAAGATTATGGAAGCGAAGGTGGTGAAGATTGATCCGACTGCTCAGCAGGCTGGTCAAGTTCCTCCCGGAACAGAGGGGCAAGTTCCAGCTCAGATTCCTGGACAGCTGGGTGCGAATGGTATATCACAAACGGCAGGTGCTCCAAATCCGAATGATCCACAGAATCCTCAAGCTCAGCCAGCTCAGACTAAATTGGCGGAGGATGATCCAAATTCACCTAAGGTGAAAGCATTTAAGGAATTGTCTTCGATTGTGATGGAGGAATTGACTAAGCATTTCAGGCCAGAACTGATTAATCGTTTTGATGAGGTGGTGGTGTTTGAGCCTTTGACGGCTGAGAATATGATTGAGATTTGTAAGTTGCAGATTGAGGCGACAAGAATGTTGCTTAAAGAACAGGCTGTGGGGTTGGAGTTGTCACAGAAAGCATTTGATGAGTTGGCGAGGGAGGGATATGATCCGGTTTACGGGGCGAGGCCGCTACGCCGGTTGATTCAGAGATCGATTGAGAATCCGATTGCGATTTATTTGATTCAAAAGACGATTGTGACGGGGGATACGATTTTAGTTGATTATGACGGGGCTCAGGATAAATTTGTTTTCTCAAAAGCGCGAAGCCAGCAGCCTCAGGCTGATGTGGCCCAGAATCAAGCTCCGCCAATCAGCCAGGTGGCGCCGACTGATCCGAATGCAGTACCAACTCAACCGCCGCCGCCTACTAATGGCGAAGCTGCGCCTGCCATGCCCGCGCCGCCAACTAACGGAGCGGTAGTCGAGCCAGCACCTGGTCAATTGCCACAGTGGTTGAATAATGTAACTGAGTCTGCGCAAGGGGGGACTCCACCTGTGGCACCACCCCCTCCACCAGCTTCTGATGGAACTCAACCTGCACAACAGCAATAATGGAAGGCTCTGTAAAGTTAGCTCAATTCAAAATGCCTGGAGGTTCAGCCGGACCGGTTGAAGTTTCCGCACCGTCGGGAATTCCGGAAGGATTGCGTGGAGGACTGGAAACCAGTGGGACGGCTTTTTTTCAGAC
>CAYNRM010000051.1:0-9549 GCA_964399555.1 uncultured Gammaproteobacteria bacterium
TATCTGAGTGCGGATCATAAATAATTTATACATCATGATGTATATTTTTGTCAATCACAATCAGTTACGTGATTGTGATCAATAATTTGAAATATTCTGGGCGGAGTCTAGGGTTATTATTGCTGAGCAGGAGTTGTAGTTGCCGAAGATTGTTATTTTGGATGCTGTGAAGGGGTCGAGGTCGGTGTTGGCTTCATTTTGTATTATTACTGTTTGGCCGTCTTCTTTTACTAAGATGGGTTGTACCAGGGTTTCGCTTCTATTATATATATTATCAAGATAAGGAAGGCTGGAGAGTAATTTTAAGAACCAGTTGTCGGGCGAAAAAGTGCGGGTGATTGTTATATTTTGCAGAGTTCCAATTTGAGAGGAGAAATAATCATTGCAGGAGCTTTGATAGCGGCCGAATTGAAAAGCCATGATTATAACGATCGGGAGAGCGACTAAAGGAATTGTAAAGCTCAAATTAACCTTGGTTGATTGTTTCTTTCTGATGTCATCTAAGATTTCGATGATTTTTTTGAAAGGGTTTTTAAAATAGACTCCCATCATAGAGTCGGAATCGGGATTTCCAGAGGTATCTATTAGTTCACTGAGTAAATTTGCCTGGCCGGTTACCTTAACTTTTGGTTTTATGGGGATGAAATGACCATTTTGGTCCCTTTGTCTAACTCTTGCTTCAGTACTTCTTTTTTTACTATCAAATGGCATATGGGTCGCTTCGCTCCAATTTCTAATTACTAGTTTTTAATTTCTAATTTTAAGGTAAGTTATTGAGTGAAAAAAGTCAATGCTGAAAAGTGTGGACCACACTTTTTGAGGTGTGGATAAGTGCTTTACCACACTTTAAAAGTGTGGTAATTTGAGGCTAAAGTGTGGGGTGATAAAAAGGCTATTTCCGGCTATATGGACGCCTAAATGTATTATACAGATGTGGATAAGCGAGGAAAGTTTGTTTAGTTGATCTATCCTGTTAATTTTACTAAGCTAAGAGTATGGACTTTATATTCCGGACAGCTCATGGCAGATGGTTTGTGGCCTTAAGTTTGTTTTTACTGCTATACGCTATACGCTATACGCTATACGCTCCGGCTGCATTTGCCCAGCTTGAAATTGCGGAGACTTATGATGTGCCTGTGGGGGCGATCGATGGGGATATATTGTCTTTTAATGAAAAGGGAGTTGTTTTATCTGAGAAGGAGAACGATGAGAAGATTTTTGGGGTGATTGAGACTAATCCACTAGTCGCTTACAGACGAAATGACAATACTGGGACGCCGGTGATTCGGAATGGTACTGCTGATGTAAATGTAACTACTATTAATGGAGCTATTAAATCCGGGGACTTTATTACTAGTTCAGTGATCCCGGGAAAAGGGGAACGATCGAAAATTTCAGGCTACATTATTGGGGTGGCGATGCAGAGCTTTGGGGAGACTGATGGAGAGGAAATTGATTTTGCTCCTCCAGTTGGAGCTGGCCAGCCTAAGAAGATCAGATCGGGGAAGATCAGTGTCGCTTTAAAGATTGAATATTCGGAGGTGACTACGGCCAGAAGCACGAATCGGCTTTTGGATGCGATTAATGCGGCTTTCTTCAGGAGTGTTGAGGATCCGGAGAAGTTTGTTAATATCATTCGTTATTTGCTTGCAGGATTGGCTGTGTCGATCAGCTTCTTAATTGGATTTTTTACCCTGGCCCGGACTATGCCTAAGGGGATAGAGGCTTTGGGGAGGAATCCCCTGGCGAAGAATACGATTCAGTTGGGGATTATACTAAATATTATTTTTACGATTGGGATTGCGCTGGTGGGCATTGCGGCCGCTATTATACTACTTAGGTTTTAGAGTTTTTGAGTCTTCGCGACGCGAAGCCTCTGGTACTTTTGGCAGCAAAAGTACCGCAAAAGCTGCTTGCAGTGAACGTTCGGCTAGAATTTCCGTTCGGCTAATCGGGGGCTGACCCCCTCCTACATCCGGCTTCGCCGGAGTAGGCAACTCCCCCTGATAGCCTCACTCCAATTCTTTAACGCCGCTGCGTTCAGTGCAAGACTGTATTTTGTGTTTGAGCTGGTTTTGTGTCAAAGATTTTGCACTTCAAGAAATCTAAGAAAGAGTTAGGGGGGAGATAGTGGTGCCCATGGTGTTGCGCCAGAGGTCGTAGGTGGCGATTTGGTTGATGCCGGTTTTGTCCATTAGTTTGGAGTTGATTACTTCCAGCATGCTGATTTGGGAGCTGGAGTTGTTTTTGAAGAAGCGGTAGGCGTGGACCATTTCCTGTTTTGTTGGGTAGAGAACTGAGATGCTGCTTTCGAGCATGACCTGGAGGAATTCTACGGCGATTACTCCACCGAGATCACGCTCGAGTCTGCCGAAGGTGGTTATAACAACGAGCATGGAAGTGTAGAGTTTGTAGTGATTCTTCTCCAGTATATCGAAGATGCCGACTGTTTTGATGTGGTTTTGGTTGGCGCGGTCGATGAAAGCCAGGAAGAAAGAGGAATCTATGAATAGCTTTTGTGGTGCGGCCATTTTTTAAAAATTATCGCTTCTTAGGGAAAGTCCTCTGCCTTTAAGCCTGAATATAGAATCTTCTTTGGTTATAGCGGCGACTGTTTCAACCTTAGCAACGTTTTGCTTTCCTGTATACGAGGTAGGTAGGATGTCTTGTAAAAAGGCGTCGACTGAGGATTTGGCGATCCTGATGCTGCCTCCGGCTCTTAAAGCTTTGAGCTTGCCTTCTTTGATATACCTTCTAATAGTTAACTGATGAACTTTTAAAAGTATGGAAACATGTTTCACAGATAATAAATAGTCGTTATCCATATGTAATAGTATATAAGAGTATGCAATTTTATACAAGATTTGTCAAGTTGTTGACACTTTCTTCTATATATAAAACAATGGATAAACGTTAGCTGAACTAGAATCTCTAGTTTCAGTAGCAAGCTGGTAGAGCTAGTTGTTTATTTACAATGAGTCCGTCTGCGTAAATGAACTGATAGCAAAATCCGGCAGAAAGGCAGGAGGTGACTGTACATGCTATCAGGTATTGGTACAACAGAAATTGTTGTAATGGCTCTAGTTTTGTTAGTGCTATTCGGAGGTAAAAAACTTCCAGAATTAGCAAGAGGCGTCGGTGATTCTATAAGAGAATTCCGAAAAGCCGCTAACGAGAAAGCATAAGTATTATGCAAACTGCCCGAAATGCGAGCATCGCGTTTATGGCACTCATTTTTCCGGTTGCAGCCCTTGTGAATCCTTTTATCACATGGGCTGCTTCTGGTAATGTACAGGTGTGCCAACCCTCATCCAGCTGCCAAGTTGGAGAGTTTCTTTTTGATGATTCCTACGTTCCAATCACTTCTGCTACCTGTACGATCACTGCTCGTAATCCGGATGGAACTGTTTTGTTAAATGCTTCAGCTATGACGGCCTCTGCTCAGGGCGACGGCTGGTACTATAAAGATGTCTCCACACCAGCTACAACCGGTCTTTACCGGACGCAAGTTTGCTGCACTGCTGGTTCTGACTACCTTTGTTTGGATAAGTCTTTTGAGGTTCAGGACGCTGCGTCAGGAGGCGGGGCTAGTGCCGGGGCCATAGCTACTGCTGTTTGGAATACTGACAGATCTAGTCACACCACATCCGGGACTTTCGGAGCGGCTTTGCAGAATGTAGTTCCAACGACTTCGGCGATTGCATCCTCAACTTGGGACTATTCAAGTCGAAGTTTGTCGACCTTTGGGGATTTAGTTTCGAATGTTTGGAGCTATAGTTCAAGCTCAAATAGCGATATTGGCGACTTAATTGCTAACATCTGGAAGCATGATAGCAGGACTCTGAGCGATTCCAGTGTGACGACAAATAATACTACTACTATTAATAATATTAATTCGGCGGTCAGGGAGAATAACGATTTACTGGAATTACTTTTAAATAAACCAACTATTGAGAGTAGTTTAGAGAATGGCAGTGATGATTATAAGTTGGAAGCGAAAATTGATGATACTAAGAAAGCTGCTGACTCATTAAACGCCAAAGTTAAATATATAAGAAGTAAAGCCCGGTTACTTGACAGTAAATGGGGCGAACTGACAAAGGATCAAATATCTAAGAGTGTGGCTGATATTAGTTATCAAATTGGTAGTAAGAATGATTTAACTGACAAATCCTCTATATTAGGCGCAACAGCCTGGACTTTCGAGCAGTGGAATTGGCAGGAGGCTTCTGCTGTTGAGGCTCAAGCGAAAGCGCTGCAATCAAGACTTAAGGTTTTCCAAAATGAAATTGATAAAAAAGGTAAAAGTGCAGCTGCTAAGAAAGAGTTGAAGACTATTATCGTTTCGGCTGACAAGATTCAGGCATTGGTTGGTAACAATTCATCTTCATCAAAGAATAAAACTGTCTTCAATAGAATTAATGAAGTAGTTAGAGTCGCTAAAGCTTATGACTCGAAAACTTTGGAACTATCCAAGTTATATGCTTTGGTCAGTCAGGGACAGCAAGGGGCTTATGATTTGCAGACTGATCAGTTATCAAAAGACATCTCGGTTTTAAATTCTATTCCCAAAATCCAAAAGAATATTTTAGCTAAAGCGGAAACCGGGGATAAAGGGATGAAGAATAAAATTCTGTCGCTTTTGGGTATGGTTGATGCCAACCGGATGTTTTTAGCAAAAAAACCAGAGGACACCTTAGCAAGTACCTGGCTCGAACTGGGGAGCATTGTGTTTAAAACTTTGATTTCTAATCCTTCAGAAAAAATTTCCCAGGAAGTGCCGCTTAAGTATTACCTGCCGGCTGAGATAAAGAGGGAGAATATTTTAGAGATTGATGACAGTTTGAGTGTTAATTTTGATGCTGAGAAAAATCAATATTATGCTGCAGGTACTTTTGAACTTGAGCCTGGGGAAAGTAAGACTTTGAGTATTAAAGTTGATGACGCGATTTTTGCATTTAACAAAGAAGAAATAGAGGGAATTAAAAAACAGGCTGCGGAGTTGTCGGAGCCTTTGAAAAATACTTCTTATTTTGCTCAAGGTGCGACCTTAAAGAGTGATATAGATGTGTCTTTGAACAGAGTTTTGAGTTTGCAGGGATCGGCAAACACCCCTGAGGAGAAAATCAGGGCGTATAGAGAAGGCAAGATCTTAATGGAAGCGACAGCTGAGAAAATGGATAAGCTGAAAGAGATTGCGACCAGTGCCGGATCTGTTAATACTTTGTTTGGATTTGTTGGGGGAGCTCAGGTTATGGCGGTTTGGGGAATGGTGATTATTTTGATTACCGGATTCGTATTTTTGGCTTTGTATTTCAAGATGATAAAAAATAATGAATCAAGAGGACAGGTGTTAAGTGTCAAGGGTAAAGCGAAAAAAGGGAAAGTTGGTTTTGATGAGGAGTTTGAGGCTGAGGAGAGAAAGTCTAAAGGACATAGGGGATTTAGGCTGGCGGCTGTAGTTTTAATTTCGGTTGTTGGTGTGGGTCTGGCGGGAGGTTTTGGGTTAATGCAGATTAGGAATTCTCAGGCTACTAACGGTCAGACAGCTCAAGCGAAACCACAGACAGGGGAAATTGTTTTAGGGGAGGCGACTGCAAGTGGTGAACTGAAGCCAGATTTGAAAGGTGAAGAAGTTAAATTGTTTGTGCCTTTTGACTCTTCAGTTAGTGTTCACAAAGAGCCATCTATTGATTCTGAAGTTTTAGTTAATTTGGAATTATCACAAACAGTAGAAAAAGTAGGTTCTCAGGATAGTTGGGTTAAAGTAGTTTTGGATCAGGGCGCGTCAGGGAAAGTTACCGGCTGGGTTGATGCTGATTTTATTGAGGTTAAAGTAGTTGAGCAGGCGGCTCTAACTCCAATTGAGAGCATAATTGAAGCTACAGAGGCTAAGAAAACAACTCCGTCGGTATTGAAATTAGTGACAGTTAGTGAGACTCCGACTGGATTTTTAAGAGTTAGAAGTGGTCCGGGGGGTAAGGAGTTAGGCAAGCTTGATCCAGGGAAGAAGTATCCGGTGATGGATTCTAAGAGTGGTTGGCTGAATATTTTGATGGATGACGGGACTTTAGGTTGGGTATCAAGTAAGTACACCGATTTTAATGGTAAGAAAGCAACAGGAGGGCAAAATGAGACTCAAGAGTAACTTAAAGCAACTACATTGCCGGAGTCCGATTTGTTTTATCAGATGGAAAACTAATAGATCACGCCAATTAAATAATTATATAGAAGATGGATAAGTGATCCGGCTAAGACGCCGGCTGGTAAAAGTTTTCGGTTAGTTCGCGCAGTTAGATAGATAATCAGGAATGTTGACAGATGCATTGCTGAGGTTAGTAAAAGTCGTAAAAGGAAGGTGTTAGTGTTGCCGACCAGGAAAATGTTGATGATGTACATCACGCTTTCAGAGAAAGAGAAGAGCAGAGCTGATAGAATTATCAACTTTTCCTGGGTACGGCGGACACCTGAGCCTAAAATTAGATAGACCAGCACTCCTTTGAATATTTCTTCAAGGACGAAGGGGTATGGTAGGAAAAGTTCGATAGGCCATAGTAGGAAGGGTCCTATGGCGGCCAGGAGAGGTGAGGCGAAGATCATTTATATTTATGGGCACCCATGACCCATCTGTTTAATATAAGTGTGAGCTCGTAGAGGAGAGCCAGAGGTAAAAATAGCAAAACCAGAGACAAAAGGTCTGTTGGAGGGAGAAGTGTGGCAAAAATAGCTGAGGCTATATAGGCTACAAGTCTTTGCTTGGCTAAAAATTTATAAGTGATAATTCTTAGCCTGACGAGCACGGTTAGAATTACGGGAAACTGGAAGGCAAGGCCCATTAGTATAGAGGTCATGAGGATTTGGGAGAGTAAGTTTGAGACGTCAAGGTAGTTGCCTATTTGGAGTTCTTGCGATTTTTGGTAGAAGATCTGAATGACGTAGCGCATGATCATGATGCCAAAACCAAAGCCGCCGACAAACAATAAAAGCGAAAAAGGCATAAGGGCTAAAATTAAGTTGAATTCTTTTGGGTGAAGAGCAGGCTTCAAAAAGGATAGGATCTGGAAAACGATCAGAGGGAAAATTATTACTGTGGCTAATAAGAAGGCAGAAGTGAATGCTAGTGAAACAAACTGGAAGGGAGAGGTGAAGACAACGTTGATTCCCTGGAGGTCAAAAAGGTTTAAACAGAACCAAATTATTTTTTGGTAGTAAATGAAGCCGATAGCTGAGGTGATTATTAAAATTGAGAGTAAAAAGAATAGCCTTTTGCGGATTTCTGATATTAAGGGTAAATATTTGACATAATGATCTTCGATCTCTTTGAAAGAAGAAGATGGAGAGGTTTCCATATTGAAGCGTTATTTTTTGTCGTCTTCTTTGAGGCCTTTTCTGAATTCTCTCATAGCTTCGCCTATACCTTTAACAAATTGAGGGATTTTTTTGCCTCCGAAGAAGAGAATTATAATTAGAACTATGATTACCAGCTCAGTTGTGCCGAAGTTGCCCATTAGTCGCGATCTTTCTTTTCAGTTTTTTCTTCTTTTGTTTCGTCTAAAGCAGAGTGAAATTCTCTCTTAGCTCTTTTAAGTTCTTTACCGGATTCGCCTAAGCCGCGAGCTAGTTCAGTAAGCTTTTTGCTTCCGAAGAGGACTATAACGAGGACGGCGATTATTATCCATTCAGTGGCTCCAAGGTTTGGCAGAAAAGGCATATATTTAATATATACTTCAGTTTACTTGCAATGCAAGGGGGAAGATTGGGTTGTGTAGGGTATAGGGTATAGGGTGGTAGAGTTGTAATTATGAATAAGGAGGATTTGGGGAGAATTATTTCAATATTAGGTAGGGATGAGAAGTATTTGCATTTTGGGAAGAGGGTTTCAAAGGATTTTGAGGATAGTCTTAATAAAGGGATGCCTGTTGCTATGCAGGTTTTTTTTGCCCGCGATGGAGGTGAGGACGTGGGGTTTGTTGTTATATCGATTTCGCCTTTGAAGATGAAGGAGTGGGAGAGGGTGTTTATTGAGGAGGGGTGGGTTCTGGAAAACTTTAAAACAGGGATTGCTTCTTTTGAACTGATGTATTTATATATTAAGGAGGAATTTAGGAAGAAGAGGTTTGGGTCGGGATTATTCAGGAGAGTTGTAAGTTATGCGAGGAAGACCGGGATCAAGAGTATTTATGCGTATGTTAGTGATTCAGGAGACCAAGCGCTTAAGTTTTACATTAAGGAAGGGGGCAAGGTGATAAATAATTTTTCAGAGGAGGGGAACACCACTGCTTTTCTTGTCTGGGAAATATAGCAAACTATACCGCAAGGTTTGGTTTGTACATATAAATAGTACATATATGAAACAAAAATGGGGAATAATTGAAAACTATCATCAGCAGGGGCTTAAGTTTATGAAGAAAGCTCAGTTTGATGAGGCTATTGGGGTTTATGGGAGACTTCTTTCTTTGGATCCTAAATTTACTAAGGCCTGGAATAATTTGGGTGTTATTTACAAGATACAGGGGAATTGGGAGGTGGCTGAAGCTAAATTTAAGCAGGCTTTAAAGCTCGATTCAGGTTTGGTTCCGGCACTTTCGAATTTAGGGAATATCTATAAATTAAAGGGAGATTATAAAAAATCTGTTAGTTTTTATCGCAAGGCTATTAAAATTGATCCTGGGTTTGCTGATGCTTACAATAACTTAGGAGTTTTGTATCAAGCTCAGGAAAAGCTCAAGACTGCTTTTAAGTACTACCTGGAGGCGATTAAAATTGCCCCGAAGTTTTCTGATCCTTATTATAATTTGAGTGAGTTATTGCGAGGGATGGGTAAGGTTAATGAGGCTGAGGCAATGCTTAAGAAGGCTAAGAAGTTTGATGTTGAGGAGAAGAGAAGGAGATAGGTATTATGTCGTATTGACATACATAGTCGTTGGCTATAGTATCTACCTATGTTTAACATTATTTCAGCGAGACAGATTCAAAGAGGATATAAAAAGATTTTGGAGCAGGCAAATGAGACTCAGGAGCCTATCATCGTTATGTCTAATAATAAACCATTAGGAGCAATAATTGGGGTTGAAATGCTTGAAAAAATACAACTGGAGTTTCTTTTAAAGCAAGCATTGGGGGAATCAAAATTAAAGAAAACTAAAACTGTTATGACCGCAGAAGACTTAGAAGAGGACTTTAAAGATCTAGAAAAACATGCCACCTCTTCAGATTAGTTTAGAATTCTCCAGTCGCTTCTTAAATGAGCGAAAGAAATATGTAAAAAATAGCCGGGAGCGTTTTGAGTATTATAAGAAAGCTGTTGTTTTGTTTGTTTCTAATCCGAATCATCCGAGCTTGAATATAGAAAAATTATTAAATTCAAAAGGTATATACACAATTCGTTTAAATAGAAGCGATAGGATTTTCTTTACATGGAAAGAAAAGGGTATAGCGATTTTTATAGATATAGGCAAACATGATAAATATCGCAACTATTAGGTGCGTTGAGTTATTTTAGTGAGGCTAGGGTGGCGCGGGTTTTGGCGTCTCTTAGAGTTTTTCCGG
>CAYNRM010000052.1:0-9294 GCA_964399555.1 uncultured Gammaproteobacteria bacterium
TTTATAGAGTTGATATTTCCCTTTTAGCTCCAGAAAGTTTCGGAGCAATCCTTTTCTTTTTATATATTTTCATATTTCAATTTTAAATTACCTTCTTCGTCTCATTTATTTTGTGATGAAGAAGGACTAAATATGTACAGATCAAGAAACACACGTTTTACATCAAGCTCAGCTCCTGCCAACAGGAGATATTCCGGCGCTTCCTATGGTAGAAATGGCGGCGGAGGCGGCAGAAGACAAAGATCACTTCCTAACGATCCGGCACTTTTCATTAAAAAAGCATCAGAAATAATTGCTTCTGAAGACTACACTGCCAAAAACACATTTGCAGATTTCAATCTAGCCCCAATATTAAAATCGAATATCGAATATAAGGGTTACAAAACCCCAACCCCAATCCAGGATCAAACCATTCAATCAATCTTAGACGGTCGCGACGTTATCGGGCTCGCCTCAACCGGAACTGGAAAAACCGCTGCCTTTTTAATCCCTTTAATCCAAAAGCTCTACACAGATAGAAATCAAAAAGTCCTCGTTATCGCCCCAACTCGTGAACTCGCAGTTCAGATTCGCGATGAATTCAAAGAATTTGCTTATGACATGAAATTATATAGCGCTTTAATTATCGGCGGCGCTAATATTAAAAGACAAATATTCGAAGTCAGAAAAAGCCCGCACATTGTTATAGCTACCCCTGGACGTCTCAAGGATTTAGTAGAACACAAAGACATCTATCTTGAAGACTATGCCAATATTGTCTTAGACGAAGTCGATTTAATGGTTGATATCGGATTTATCGAAGACATCAGATACTTCATCTCCTTGATGCCTACAGTCCGCCAATCACTATTTTTCTCAGCTACTATTTCACCAAAGATCCAGGGAATTTTACAGGATTTCGTAAATGACCCGGTTACGGTTTCTATTAAAAAACAGGAAACTTCCGAGAACGTTGATCAGGACGTTGTTATGGTGTCTAACCCTTCTCAAAAAATTGACCAACTCCATGATCTGTTAATCCAGGACGGTTTCGATAAAGTATTAGTCTTCGGACGCACCAAGCACGACATGGATAAGTTACATAAGGAATTAGAATTCCGCGGGTTCAGTACCGGAATCATCCACGGCAATAAAAAACAATCTCAACGCCAAAATGTTCTAACTAAATTCAAAAGAAGCGAAATCAAAATTCTCCTTGCTACCGATGTCGCATCCCGTGGTTTAGATATTGATAACGTAACTCACGTCATTAATTATGATTTGCCAGAAACTTATGAAGATTACATCCACCGTATCGGCCGAACCGGCAGAGCAGACAAAAAAGGAATAGCTTTAACTTTCGTATCTCAACAGTATTCTTCTTTCTAAAATCCACGCTCTATATCTCAAATAAAAAAGCTTTAATTATATATGGTACTTATTCTGGAGAAATCGCAAAACTTCATTTTTCTGTAGGAGGTGGGGGCAAGAATTCTTCACCAGCAGAGCTAACAGGGACTTCACCAGGCTTTAACCATCTAACATAAGTACAACCCGTCGCTTTACGTGCAGCCGAATCCCATCCCGAAGTAGAACATTTTTCCATTTTCTTTCCGGCATTGGTAGTAAACAAAACCAACTTCTCTCCGCACTCAGGACAATCTATATCCAAAGGCTCTTTCGTGCCGTTCATCCACTCAACATAATCACACCCGGTAGCTTTCTTCTCTTTAGCGTCCCAACCCCCAGCAGAACACTTCTTCATCTTTTTACCAAATCGGGTCACCTGCATAATCAAAGCAGAGCCACACTTAGGACATTTCTCATCAAGCTGCTCAGGCTCAACCTGCAACCATTTCACATAATCGCACCCTTCATTTTTCTTAGTCTCCTTATTCCACGACCCAGTCGTGCATCTCTGCAGTTTCTTCCCAGTCGGAGTTTCCTGAATATCAGTTAAAGGATTACCACATTTAGGACACATTTCGTCAGCCATGTTTTTTAGAATACAATATTACGAGAGTACTCGCAAGGACGAAAACCAAAAATTTTATTGTTGAGTTAATGTTTAGTTGCTGTCAAGTTACTATCGGCCTATTCTGTTACTCTTCTATTATGTATTTAGCAGAACGTCTCGAGAAAGACATGTCCACACCAAACCAAATAGTCGGGTTTACAGAGCCATATAGAATGTTTCGCGAAAGAGCCGGAGCGCCTGATACTCAAGCTTCAGAAGAAATGGGCATAATTCTCCAGTTCAAAAGCAGAGGACCATACAATATTACATCAACCATTGATAATCCCCGCCCTAAAGCTCCAGTATTATGGGAAGGACGAAATACCCTCACACCGAGTATGGTAACAGACCACGAACAAAGAAATTTTATTCTTGGATCTTGGGATAAATAAACAATCGACTAGATTCCCCTTTGCCGAAGCTATTCATCACTCATTCCAAAAATGAAAATTCTGCGCCGATTTACATCACAAATTCTTAATTGAAACTAATCTCTTGTTGTTCTTTTCTTATCTGTTTTATTTTTAAAGATAATTAGAACCAGTACCACGATAATAGCTACCATTACTCCTAAAACCATCTTCACTTTTGGTGAGTTAAGACCATCAGTCAGCTTAATCTCCATCACCAACTCAATATCTTTATTGTCCCCAGTCACATTTATAGACTGTCCTTCATTACTATAACCGTTAAAAGCTAGATATACTTTATGCTCCCCAGGCTCAACATTCTCAAACTTTGCTACACCATCATTATTTGTTACCGCATCTCTAGGAGTTGAGTGGAGGGTTACTTTTCCCCCTGACAAAGGCTTCCCCCCATAAGCCAACACCTTAACATCTAAATCGTAACCATCTTTTGTCGATGTTTCAGGAAATGATTTCTCTTTTTGCTCTGCAGTCAAATCTTCCGAATTAATATTAACTAAATCCCCGGGCTTTAGATTTTTAATACTATCCCCTGTCTTTTGGGCAATCAAATCAACATATCTCCTACCCTCACCAAAAATCTCGGTCGCAATCTCCCAAAGATTCTCCCCTTCTTTAACAACATAACTTAAAACCGAAGGTTTGGCTTTCATCTCAGATTTCTCTATCTCAATTTTCTTGTCAACTAACGTTTCCACAACTGGCACTTTAGAAATCGCCTTCGCACTGTCCTCAACAACTCTATCTATCAGTCCTCCAACTGGCATTTCACCAACTTTATTAATCTCAGGAACCGGAACTGAATCTAAATAATTTATCGCCGGATTTATAACAGAGGGTAAAGTCTGTGAGTACCCCCCAGCGTTGCATCCATTTAACGCTTTAACCTTAAAATAATACTTTGCATAAGGCGTTAAATTATTAATTTGACGGGTTAGAATCCAAAACGGCCCTGTGTAATGAAAAGTATCACCATAACTTTGTGCGCTTGAATCAAGTCCATAACTCACCTGATAACCAGTCGCCCCGGTCACAGTTTTGAAGTTCAGCACCGCAAAATTATATCCTCCATCAATCTGAAAAAGCTCAGGAGTTTGTGTTGGTGCAAGATCCGTACAAGAAGCCGGGCCATTTGAAGAGCTTGCAGGAGATGACGTAGAGTTATTATTCGGTGACGTTGACGGGCTCACAACTTCCTGCCCAAATACAGCATAAACTGAGAAGCTGGATAAAGAACAAGTCAGGGTGTTTGTGCCTGTATTTAAAGTACAATTCTGATCAACCCAGACAGAACCGTTATACTTATAAATATCTAAGGTTGACTCTGCATAACTACTCTCAACATCACTTCCATAATTAACAGAAAAAGTCACCGGGGAGTTAAAAGAAGAAATTACAGAATTATCAGCACCAACTGCAATCAAGTCGTAATAATTATTCCCGGCTAGTGAGTTTGATGTCGGTGCTGCTGGCACAGTTCCGGTATCCAATTTATTAAGCTGAAATGTCGCATTTTGGGCTGCAAATCCAGAAGGGGCTGTGATCGTTGCCGTTGAATTTCCATTCACTAGAGAGACAGTTCCTCCAGACGCCGTAGTGATAGAGCTCTGGTTTCCCGTCGTAATCGAGGAGGCTGTACATCCAGTTGTTATCAAGCTGTTCTGCGATGAGACCGTAGTCCCGGTATTATTATCAATCGAGCGCACTCTGTAAAAATAGATCGCGCATGCTTTAAGGCTTGAAAGGGAAACTGAATGGGAGGTAACTCTTGGTGATGTATCAGTTTGCGCAGTTTGTAATCCATAAGCACTTGTTAAACCATAATCAACTTGCGAAGACGCCTGCTCATTTGTTGCCCACGTAATAGTCGCTGTCGTACTCCCAGGGGTTGAGGCCACTGTCGAAATCTCCGGTGGCGGATCTAATACAAAACTTGCAGTCACAGAAACATTGGCATTAACTGAAGAATCAGTTCTCGGATTAGATGTCGAGCTGTCACTCCAGTTAACAAATACGTATCCGCTATCTGGAACCGCAGTAACTGCTGAGCCGGAACCAGCGGCACTAACAGTTTGTGATGTGGTTCCTGTCAGCGAACCATTACTTCCGGCTGCATAACTTAGCGTATAAGATGCCGTCGTTGTTACATTGTTAGGGTTATTACTTGCTGTATCCTGAAAAAATTTAGAAGAGGCCCCGCTGCCATTATATTCAAAAACCTGAACTCTATATTCTGTTGAAGCTGAAAGGCCAGTGATAGTGACACTTGTACCCGATCCGTTATACACCGTATACCATCCACTTGACCCAATTTGGGTCCCTGAACCTAAAGTTGTACTAGCAGTATATGTTGTGCCGTCAACCGGTACCGCAGACCCGCTGGATGCAGCCTTAATAAATACCGCTCTTGAACTTCCATTCCCAATAGTCCAGCTTATTGTTGTAGTGTTATACCCAGTACTGGAAAAACTAACACTTGAGGCCTGAGAGGTGGGAGCAGCTACAACCACAGGTGCATTTTCAAGTAGATATGGATATCCATCATTAATTGAACCATCAATTCCCCAAATTGTAGAAAAATCCCATCCGGAAAAAGTCCCCTGCGTTTTCATCTGAGAAGTTGTTCTGCCTGTTGCACCACTACCGCTGGCAGTACCACTGGTTTGAGTATCCCAATAATTTCCACTCATAGTGGTATTTGAAACTGCTCCTATAAATCCACCTCCCGACGCTGCGGTCACCACTCCTGTTGAGTATGAGTTTGTAATTGATAATCCGGAAATATCTGTGAACCCAGAATGCCCTCCAATATAACTTGACCCCGTTGATGAACCTCTGGCATATGTATTGGAAATGTTCATATACAGCAAAATCCCGATTAGTCCACCGCATTGATTGCTACCATTACAATTGACACTTCCTGTGGAGAATGACTTTGTAAGTGAACCCGTTTGACCACTATTCCCCCCTTCTCCAACAAGTCCTCCTCCGCGAATCACCGTACTTATTGTGGCTGAAGATCTAGACCTCGTGATAGTTCCTCCTCGAAACTTACCTACCAGTCCGCCTGTTACCCATCCTGAATTTGTGACTGTTCCGGTAGTAGAAATATTCGTAAGTGTTCCATAATTCATTCCCGCCACGACTCCAGTATAGGCAAGATTACCTGTACCAGTATTGGTGATATTTACACTGGTGAAATTCAAATCTGTAACAGTGGCTGTACCCTCAAGTGAACCAAAGAAACCTAAACCACTACTCGTAATCGCTCTATTTATCATTAAATTGCTAATGGTGTAATCATCTCCATCCAAATTATTATAAAATCTTGAAGTACTCGTGCCTGATCCTATCGGGTCCCATCCTGAACCGGTGTTGTATGGGGAAACATTCAGATCGATATCCTGTGTCAACTTAAAATATTTACCAGTATAGGTTGATCCGTTGCAGTCACGCATGCTATTCAAATGACTTGGTGTTGATATTAGCCAAGGATCGCCTGAGGTACCAGTTCCACCTCCAAAAGTAGCATTATCACAAGCAGCCATTACCGAATCAGGGGTCAAAAAAAGAAAACTAAGTACACCTAAAATTAGGAGAATTTTGAACTTGTTAGTTAACCTGAACAGCATAGCTAAAGGCATTAAAACCTCTATACTAATTCAACCAAATTCTGCCGTTTCTGGCAATTACCACTTATTAGATCTAAAGACCTCAAAAATGAGAGAATTCTTCAGCACACAAGACAAGCCCAGCCTAGAATATGAGGCTGATAAACTAAATCCCTCTGTTTCGAAGCTGCTGATCACTCATTCCAAAATGGTGTCCTATCTCATGAAGTACTGTATTTTTAATCCGCTCTTTAGCATCTTCCAAATCCTTAGAAACCATCAATATCGGCCCTGCATAAATAGTAATTTTATCAGGCAATGAAGAATAGCTCCAGGGTCTCTTAGTTTTAGGAATTCCCCTATATAAACCAAACAATAATGTATTTGTTGGATGTGCTTTAATATCCTCAAATTCCTCGCGTGTCGGCCATGGCTCAACAACCAACCCCACATTATCCAAAGCCCCGGAAAACTCTTCAGGCAAGTTTTTAATAGTTTCCTCAACTACATCCTCCACTTCTTCAAGTGTCATAATTGTAATTTTAGCAGTATATTAGTGAGATTGCCAATACTTTAAAAAAGGATAGTTGTTTATGCCCTCCGCTTCACCACAACAGCTAAAGAAAAAACTGAAATCATAATCAATTGACACAAAATACAGACCGGACAAATCACCGCAAGTTCGAATAATTCCCGATAAGCAATCCATAAACAAAACAACAACCCAAATGAGGCCATTCCGAACAACAACTTTTTCTTTCTATAAAACGCTGCAACTAGAATGACTATGTACCCAATTAATCCATAGAGCGGCGTCGGGATTCCCAAAGTCTTGGCTACCTCTCCGGAAATTATCGCATCGCAATTAACTGTGGCATTAATAGTGCATGGCTGAAACGACGGTCGGGCAAACTGCTGCCACAACAAATAAACAGCCAGTATAATCCCCAAAGCTGCCAGAAATTTAACATACAAGTATATTCTCTCCGTGCTAAATTTAATCATGACAGCAATCTCCCCCCATCAACCACAATTTGCGCACCTGTCATATAAGAGCTCATATCCGATGCTAAAAATAAAACCACTTTCCCAATCTCATCAGCCTTCCCCATTCTTCCCATTGGAACTTTTGACATAAAATCAGTCAGGGTGTTTTTATCAGTATCTTTCGGCTGAAGCTTTTCAACCCCTGGAGTCATAATCGCCCCAGGCGCTACAGCATTCACCCAAATCTTATGAGGTGCCAGCTCCAAAGCTGCATTCTTCGTAAATCCCCATACCCCATGTTTAGAAGCGTCGTAATGAGCCAACCCAATTGACGAAGGATGTATTGCATCTATCGAAGTCACATTCACTATCCTCCCCCCATTCCCACTTTTAATCATTTTCTCACTCACGTACTTAGTACACAAGAATACTCCTTTTAAATTAACATCAATAACCTTCTCAAAATCAGTCGTAGTCATTTTACTGATTGGAATCAACGGGTAAATCCCGGCATTGTTAACCAAAATATCTATGGCTCCATAGCTACTGACTGTTTCCTCAACCATTTTCCGAACTTCCTCCTCGCAGGAAACATCACATCTCACAGCCGTGGCAGTAAATCCTTTTTCCGTTAGTTTCTGAACCGATTCCTCTGCCTCTTCCTGGTACAAGCTTGCCAAAACAACCGACACGCCGGCTTCCGCCAACCTATAAGCAATCCCAAATCCAATTCCCACCGCCCCCGTTACAATTGCAGTTTTTCCTTTTAAATTTAATAGCTCCCGATTCTCAATCATACCTCCTCCGCTCTCTCTGAATGCCTAACATGCTTCACCTTAAGCTCCGTTTCGTGAATTTTAATAATAGTCTTTATAACCGTATCCGGATTCAAGGAAATACTCTCAATCCCCTCCTCAACCAAAAACTGTGCAAAGTCCGGATAATCCGAAGGCCCCTGTCCGCAAATCCCAATATACTTTCCGCGCTTTCTGCATTTTTTAATCACTTCAGAAATTAATTCTTTAACCGACCCGTCATTCTCATTAGCAATTCCTCTAATTTTTTCATTACCGTCCCTATCTATTCCTAAAGTCAGCTGGGTTAAATCATTTGAGCCAATACTCATCCCATCAAACACATCAAGGAATTCATCCGCCAAAATCACATTAGACGGAATCTCACACATCACATAAATCTTAAGCGTTTTATCCCACTTTTTAGATAAACCATTTTCCTCCATAATTTTAATAACCTTTTTTCCTTCCTCCGCAGTCCTGCAAAACGGCACCATCACCATGCAATTTAACAGCCCAAACTCTTCACGAACTTTTCTCAATGCCCTAACTTCTAATTTAAAAGCCTCAATAAATTCCGGAGAATAGTAACGAGACGCCCCCCTCCATCCAATCATCGGATTCTCTTCTTTCGGTTCATACAAATCTCCCCCAATCAGCGTCCGGTACTCATTAGTTTTAAAATCCGAAAGCCTGACCAAAACTTGATGTGGGGAAAAAGAAGCACAAATTTTCGCAATCCCTGAAGCTAATTTATCAACATAAAACTGCAGCTTATCATCATATCCTTCAGTTTTTTTATCAACTTTCGCCTTAATATCCGCCGGTAACTTATCGTAATTAATTAAAGCATTTGGGTGAATCCCGATATCTGATGCAATTATAAATTCCTCCCTCGCCAGCCCCACTCCTGAATTAGGTAAAAACGACTTCTCAAAGGCCGTATCCGGAGTGGCGATATTTACCATTATTTTAGTTCTTGTTTCCGGCAATTTTTTAATATCGACTTCATCAATTCTAAATTTCAGCTCCCCTTCTAAAACTACACCCTCTGCCCCCGTTGTATCCATCGTCACCAGCTGCCCTGATTTAATTTTCTTTGTGGCATCCTCAGCTCCAACAATACAAGGAATCCCTAATTCCCTTGAAACAATCGCTGCATGAGAAGTCCTCCCTCCCTTATCAGTCACAATACCAGCTGCAATTTTCATCACCGGCTCCCAATTCGGATCAGTTATTTCAGTCACTAAAATCTCGCCCTTTTGAAAATCATTAATGTCTTTTACATTAAGAATAATTCGAGCTTTACCTGTGGCAATTTTATTTCCCACTGACGATCCCTTAACAATTTCTTTCCCATTTTCAATTCTCACATACTCATGAATTTTTGTTAAATCTCTTTCCGAATGAATCGTTTCCGGTCTCGCCTGCACTATAAATAATTCACCTGTCTTTCCATCTTTCGCCCACTCCATATC
>CAYNRM010000053.1:0-9033 GCA_964399555.1 uncultured Gammaproteobacteria bacterium
CCCTTAGCGCTGGAACAAAAAGAAAAAGATCTTTTAGAACAAAAATGGCAGCGATCAGACCGTAAATTGATTGACTTACCTGCAGTCAGGCGGTTAACTCTCATGGGTTTGATTATGACGATTGGCACACTGTTTGTTTTTGGTTTATACTTTAATGACGACATGGCTAAAGCTCTTACTTTGTCCTTCACGACTATGGCTGTTTTTCAGTGGTTCAACGCTTGGAACTGTCGTAGTGAAACAAAATCAATATTTAGCTCCCATTTGTGGTCCAATAAAACAATTATCTTTGCAACATTATTTGTCTTCTGTTTGCAGCTGTTGGCAGTTTATACTCCCATAATGCAAAGCATACTGCATACCGTTCCTTTATCTGTCGCTGACTGGGTTTTAGTCTTTGCAACTGGGTCCAGTATTTTAATTGCAGAAGAGATAAGAAAGTTTATATCTAGACGAAGGAAATCATCATGATAAATCAGATCGTGGATTACGTTAAGATGCTTGCTGGTAGCACTTCCCTAGAGGTCTTTGTCTTTCTCGGGTCAATTTTAGAAGAGATTATTGCTCCTATTCCTTCCCCTCTGGTGATGATGATTGCCGGGACACTTGCACATACTCAGAATCAGACGTTCATTTATCTCTTTTTGTTGGCACTGATAGCTTCAATAGGGAAAACAATTGGCAGCTGGTTTTTTTATGTTCTGGCGGATAAGACAGAAGACCTGGTTCTAACGCGTTTTGGAAAAGTACTGGGAATATCACATAAAGAGGTAGAAAATATCGGCAGACATTTTAATGGAGGATGGAGAGATGATGCTATCTTGTTTCTCTTACGTGCTTTGCCTATTATGCCCACCTCTCTAGTCTCAATAGTATGCGGTTTTATAAAGCTTAACATCCGCACTTACTTGCGGGCAACATTTTTCGGATATTTTATCCGCAGCTTCATCTTTTTATACATTGGCTACACCGGGATAGCAACCTATGACAGTTTATCAGGCGGTCTTGGAAGTGTTGAGTCGTTTATGAAAATAGCTTTTGCTTTTGGTCTGGTTGTTCTTCTGGTGTGGGTATTTTACAAACGGGGCAAAGGCAATATCCACGATTGGCTCAAGCGTATAAGGAAATAATATAATACAACTACACTAAACCTGAATAGCGCTCTCACGATGGCGATTAGTGGCTTCTTTGGTAGAAGAATTGGCTCATAAAATTAAAATCCCTATGCCAAAGCTCTATACTACCCCTCATTATCAGGCAAATGCTCTTAAGATTTGTTTGATTCACTCCCATTCGTCAAATTATACGCGTAACAAAGACTAACAGGAAATTCCAAAACTGAAATAGTGTAGAATCAATATAGTGGTACTTAAAAGAAAGATACTAACAATGATCTGGATATTCCTAGGTATATTAATAATTTATGTCGTAGTCCAAACATTGTTCTCAAGGTACTATTTAAAAGTTGGCAAGGAAATCTCTAAAATTACTTTTAACAAAACTGGCCAGGTAGGCGATCAAACAAATCCACCTTTAAAATTATTTATCTCAGGTGACAGCGTCGGTGCTGGTGTCGGTGCTGAAACTTTCGAAAAAAGTGTTCCGGGTCGAACAGCACAGTTCCTTTCCCGAAAATACGTTGTCGATTATAGAAATGAATCAATATCCGGTTCAAGAATGGCTGATCTATTAACATTGCCAAAACCCTCAGAAAAACAGGACGTAATGCTATTAATAATTTCCTCAAACGATTTGTTCCGTTTTACAGATCTCGAAAAGTTTGAAACAGATACTAAAAAGGTAATTGAAATGTATCTCCCCCTAACTAAAAAATTAATAATACTGGGCCCGGGCCGCGTTTTTGATGCCGCAGCTATTCCATTCCCTCTGCGCATTTACTACAAAATTAAATCATCCGATTATGGCGATATTATCAAAAGACAAATCGCCCCATATCCTAACATCACTAATGTTGACCTGACAAAAATCCCACCTAGTAAAAAAGAGTATGGCAATAATATTTCCGCCATCGACCAATTCCACCCCAACAACGAAGGCCATCGCTTCTGGTTCGAACAAATAATCCCAGCTCTCCCAAATTAAATCCCGGGTAGATTAATTGAGTCCTCAACTCTATAATTCCCAACTTGAGTTCTGTAAATCTCAAAAGCGATTGCCCCGCATCCAAATTCCTCACCCATCTTTTGCGCCAATGATCTGACATAAGTTCCTGATCCACACTCAATTTCAAAATGCGCCATCGTGAGTTTGTCATCAGGATCTAAATCAAAAAAATCCTGCCACAACTTAATAATTCTTCCTTGTCTAAAATACCCTCTTATTTTTTTAAGTTTACTAAGCATAATTGTTTTGATATGTGTAGAATTCACCGTTTCAATAGATAATAAATTAAAACTAAATACCTCAACCTCTCGGGTTGGCAAATCTTGATAATCAATTTTCCCGAGTTTTGCTAGTTTATAAAGTGGAATTCCGTTTACTGGTTTAGAGGAAAAAGGCGGGTAAGTCTGTGAGAAAGTTCCAATATGCATATCTACAAATTTTCGAATTCTTTCCTCAAGGTTTATGGGAACTATTCGAATTTCAAAAGACTTTAACACTCCTAAATAATCATAAGAATCAGTTTCAACTCCGAAAAGGACAGAAAATTGATATTTTTTACTAAGTCCTAAATACTTATCCCTTACTTTATTTGCTTCCCCAACAGTTAAAAGCATGACACCATGCGCCAGTGGATCCAGTCTTCCTGCAAATCCTATTTTTATATCCTGATACTTAGAGTCTGATTCTCTAAGCTTATTAATAAGCTGCAGTGGTGTCAGTCCGACTGGTTTATATAAGCAAACTACTTCATTCATTATTAGTATTTTAAACCAACAACTCGCAATTACCAATTATTTAGGCTATTATATTAACGAACGACCGTTCTATTTACATGACAAATTCAAGAGAAAAAATTATTACCCAAGCTACTTCAATTTTTGCTTTATATGGATATGAGGGCTTATCAATGCGTGCACTTGCTAAAAAATCCGGCATTACTCAGTCCGTTTTATATCATTACTTCGATTCTAAAACTTCACTACTAGATTACATGTTTGATTCCATTAATGCCAATCTCGGTAATAAAAGAAAACAACTTAAAAAGCTTCAAACTGCTTCGGCTCTTCTCAGGCAAAGAATCGAGTTTCAGCTTGATAATGCAAAAGATATTGCTGCAATTCTAAAGTATTATCTTTCCTTCAGGGAAAAATTTCAAAAGAATAGCTATGGTTTTGTGCCTGATAAAACATCTCAACATATGGTAGAAGTACTCAAACTGGGCAAACTGACAGGTGAATTCAAAGTATATAATCTTAGCGAACAAGCTAAAGTTATGACGCACGCGGTAAATGGTTACATCCTTGAGTATTTCCCCTATAAACTGATTGGAGCAGAGAAGGATAAGCTAATTAACTCAATTCACAAATTTTTGTTAAGTGCCTTAAAAAGTAAATGAATAAATCCCAAAGTATCATTATTATTGGTGCAGGGTTTGCCGGTCTATCTGCTGCAGCGTTATTGGCAAACGCTGGGTACAAAGTCACAGTTCTAGAAAAGAATAATTTGATTGGAGGAAGAGCTCAGATTTTAAAAAAAAGAGGTTTCACTTTCGATATGGGCCCTTCATGGTACTTAATGCCCGATGTTTTTGAGACTTTTTTTAAACATTTCAATCTGGATCCCAAAAATATATTTAAACTGACCAGACTCGACCCCTCGTATAGGATTTTCTTTAGTAACACAGAAAAAATTGATATATCCTCAAATTTAAAAAAGAATATTAGGCTTTTTGATTCTCTTGAAAAAAATGGTGGAGATAAATTTAAAGAATATTTAAAAGTTGCTAAAAAATACTATGAATTATCACTGAAACATTTCCTCTATAAAGAATATAAGAGCTATAAGGATTTTCTTGTTCGCGAGATGGTAGAGGAGGGGAAGGGATTGAGAATCTTTGACTCTATGGATAAGTACGTTTCAAGATTTTTTAATAGTGAAAAGATAAAAAAAATCCTACTTTACAGTTTAGTATTTCTCGGGGGTGCTCCTAAGAATACCCCGTCTTTGTATACTTTAATGAGTCATGTCGATTTTAATTTGGGCGTTTGGTATCCAATGGGGGGGATGGGTAAGGTTATTCAGGAAATTGCGAATATAGCAAAATCCAAAGGTGTAATAATTAAACGGAATCATGAAGTGACAAGTTTGATAGTAGAGAATCAATTAGTTCGTAAAATAGAAACAACAAAAGGAGTATTTGAGGGTGATATAGTAGTTTCAGCAGCAGATCTTCACCATACTGAAACAAACCTACTGATAGAAAAGTATCAAACTTATCCGCAAAAGTATTGGGATAAGAAAACGATCGCACCCTCAGCTTTTATTATCTATTTAGGGTTGAATAAAAAATTAAAAAATCTATCTCATCACAATTTGATTCTTGATAATGACTGGGAAGATCATTTTGAAACAATCTTCAAGAACCCACAATGGCCAGACAAACCCTCATATTATGTATGCGTACCCTCCATTACTGATTCTTCAGTTGCACCGAAAAATAAAGAGAATCTCTTTATTCTCGTTCCCATAGCTTCAGGACTGAAAGATACTCCCGCCCAAAGAAAGATCTACTATAAGAAAATAATCACTGACCTTGAAAATGTATCTGGTGAAAGTATCTCGAAAAGCATAGAAGTTAAAGAACTTCTGAGTCTCAATGACTATAGAGATCTGTACAATGCCTATAAAGGTACAGCACTAGGCTTAAGTCACACCTTCTTTCAGTCGACTATTTTTAGACCTGGTCACAAAAGCAAGAAAGTTAACAATCTTTTCTATACCGGCCAATATTCAACTCCGGGCATTGGCGTTCCGATGACCCTAATATCATCAGAAATCCTGTTTGACGAAATAAACAAACAGTATGATTAATAATCTGCATACCACAATATTCAAGAATGCTAGTAAAACTTATTACTACAGCTCACTCTTTTTTCCTAAAGACGTCAGGGATGATATTTTTATTCTTTACGGATTCGTTAGAACAGCCGATGACCTAGTTGACTCAATACCTCAGCAAGTCGAAAAGTATAATTTATTTGTAGAGCGCTTCAGGAAAGGCTACTCTGGTGATAATGAGGATGACATTGTAATTAGTTCATTCATTGAAATGATGAAAAGGCGGAAAATTTCATTGGCCTGGGTAGAGAGTTTTCTAGAGGCTATGAAATCAGATATACATAAAAGTAAATATCAGACAATTAAAGAATTAGAAAATTATATATATGGTTCAGCAGGAGTCATTGGATTAATGATGGCAAAGATTCTTAAGTTACCTGAGGAGTCGTATACCTACGCCCAAATGCTTGGCAGTTCGATGCAACTCTCAAATTTTATAAGAGATTTGCAGGAAGACAATGAGCTGGGGAGATGCTATTTTCCTCAAACCGACCTTAAAAAGTTCAATTTAAAATCTCTAAAATTCTCTGAGGTAACTAAAAAAAAGAATGAATTCCGCCTTTTTATGGATTTTCAAATTGAAAGATATTTCAATTGGCAAAATATTGCTGAAAACGGTTTCAAATACATTCCCAAAAGGTATCGCATAGCCATAAAAACAGCCTCCGATATGTATAAGAAAACGCAACTGATAATATCAAAGAATCCAGCAATAGTCTTCAAAAGAAAAGTAAAACCCAGCCCATTTAGTATTCTCCTCCAGGGGGTAAAAAATAGTTTTTCTAATGAATGAATTTCTCAAACTCTACCACTCGCGAATATATCACTAAAAGATAATGGAAACAGTGAATAAAATTTTAATTATCTCGAGATATCGTTTTTGGAGTTATACCGCAGGGACTTATCTTCTAGGCTATCTACTCGGAGTAGCAAATCTTAATAGTTTCATTTCACTAGAATTCCTGGTTTCTTTTGTTTACTTCTTATTACCAGCAAATCTTTTTTTGTATGGTGTGAATGATTACTTTGACAGAGATGCAGATGTGTTCAACCAGAAAAAGGGGACAATGGAGTATCGATTTAAACTTGCTGATGAAAATTTTTTATCAGGACTTATCAAGATTTGCGTTTTTATATCAATTATTTTCATATTGTTCTTGCAGCCTTTTTTGGCTAAACTCACAGCAGCGCTTTTTACTTTTCTATCATACTTCTACAGTGCAACTCCTTTGCGCTTTAAGACCAAACCGATTATAGATTCTGTCTCAAATGTTTTGTATATATTACCCGGGATCATAGGCTACCTTCAGACATCAACAACTCATCCTCCAGTCAGCATAATAATAGGTTTATGGTGTTGGGTTATGGCAATGCATTTATTCTCAGCAATCCCAGATATAAATTCAGATAAGAAAGCCAACATTCTTACCACTGCCGTTTACTTGGGGAAAAGTAAATCACTTCTTCTTTGCACTTTCTTATGGTCAGTATTTTTTTTAAACATCTACTCACTGATTCCTTTCGGGCTAGGATCAGCCCTTATTATTTACCCACTCATTCCTTTAATTAATCTAGTATTTAAATCAATTAATCTAACAAAAACATATTGGTACTATCCTTATATAAATAACATCTTTGGATTTCTAATATTCATTTTGATAGTTGAGTCAAAATTAAATGGCTAGGATCAGTATTGTCATTCCCTCATTTAATGAAGAATATTATATTGGCAACTTGCCAAAAGATTTGAGTAATCAAACTCTATAACCGGACGAAATATTTGTAGTCGATGGAAGTTCCCAGGATGATACTTAGAAAGTTGTTAGTAATTTCAGCCTCCAATTATGCTTGAAAATAACTTGCAGTGATCTGTTATCATATACACCGATGGATTTGACAGCCCTCCAAACAGGCGCCATTCAGTTGGCGGCGGCGATAGCGGCGACAGTTAATCTAACTTTTGCTCCAGCAGACCCCGTCCCTGTCGACCCCAATCTCCAATACCCCTCACTTATCTCTTCTTACAATCTTACAGAAGCCAAAGTCTCAAGCTTAAGTTACAATCTCCATGTAGAAGTAGTCGAACCCTCAGAGTCCCCAGCAATTCTCACTGATTTGAAAGCATCAGAAGATAAAGATATTAAACTCGAAATGGTCACCAAGGAGCCTGAGGCTGAGGAAGAATTAACAACAGTTGAACAACCCCCAATTATTTACACAGTCAGCAATCCTACACCTAAACCATCAGCCAGTCCTTCCCAAAAACCACAAGAAAAAGACTCAGAAGCCTCAGGAGAACCCGAACGGAAAGAAAAAGTTAAAGAGAAAAAAGAAACTCCCGCCCCATCTCCTTCCGCGACCGTAGCGCCTGTCCAAACTTCCACAAGCGCTGACCAAATGTTCCAAATGTCCAATGACTACCGTGCCAAATTAGGCAAACCAGCTTTTGAAAAAGACGATCGTCTCTGTAAAATTGCCGAGGGTCGTGCCCCAATGATTAATGATGAATTGAAAACCGGCAATCTGCATAAAGGCTTTAAGGATTTGAATCTGCCATACTGGGCAACAGAAAACATCGCTGCCTACTCTTCCATCCAGCAAAATTTTGATTTCTGGGTTAGGGACTACATACACCGCGTAGCGCTCGAAAGCAGCCATAAATACAGCTGTGTTGCCTGTTCCGGCACCTCTTGTTCTCAAATTTTCTCCGGTTTCGTTCCCAAATAATTCCTGATACAATAAATTTACTCACATGAGTACCACCAAATCATTCATTCTAATCGTCATTGTTTTTATCTTGTTACTGATATTTGTAATCGGCTTTAATCCTTTCTCTTTTGGGGATGCATACTTCCGGCCCAGAAACATCTCTTCTCCAGTCCCAGCCAACTCAGAAGTCATCATATTGCCCGAAGAAGCAAACAACTCAAAAGAGGGGATAGATAGGTAAAATGGCCGCACCAAAATATAAGGAATTTTACGAGGTTATGATTAAACAAAACAAAGACGATTTTGACGCTTTCAAAAAAGTCCACGACGGTTTCGCAAAAGATCCGGAAAAATGGAAAAATAAATTCAACGAATTGGGCAGAGATATTTTAGATACTGTTAGAGATTACGAAAACCGTTTATGCCGTCAAAGCGAAGGCGCCGGCAACTCCAAGTTCACCACAGCTCTGGCAGAAAAATTTCAATCAGAAGTAAAGTTACATTTTCCCAAAATTAATTTTGTAGGAATGGAATAGTCAGGATTTCTGCAAGCTTTTTTCAATACTATCAGTATCAACAGGTTCAAGCATCAACTGTAACTCCTCGTCTTTTGATACATCAATCCCGTTCTTTTTTAGGAGCATTACCTGAAGCTCCATAATCTTGGTAATTTCCTCCTCAGCAATTGTGTTAATTTGAAGCTCTATTTCTTCGCGCAAATCCTGAATTTTGGCAGCTCTATTTTGTGAAACTAAAACAATAATAGCCAAAAATATTGCCTCAAGGGAAACAACCATAGTTAAAAACCCAAAAGGAAAAGGATCAAAAGCTTTAAAGCCCGGAATAACCTCAGCATTAAAAGCAATCCAAGCCGTAAACCAGACGAGGTTAATTGCTAAAAATGCCATACTACCAACTCTTGCAGTGATATAGTCAGCAGTCTTCTCACTTAAACTGCGACTCGCATTGGCTTTAGCTTCAAAACTCTGAATAACTCTTTGCCTGCTTTTTAAACGCCTATTAAAAGCCGGAGCATTATGAAATGGAGAATTATTCTTATCTTCGTTACTATTTTTCATCCTGGAATTATACCTTAACCCCGACTCTTTTCTCACATGATGCAGATCCCAACCAGATATGCGGATTCCTATCCCAACACCACCCCAAATTCGCCTGTTTATTAGCGTTAATCCAGATTGCCGGCACTCTCTGATCCTTCCCCGTCCTTGAAGCAAGTAACGAAAAACAATTATTCTTAATCAAAAACTCCGGAAACTGAGTTATAAGCGCAATCCCTTCATC
>CAYNRM010000054.1:0-8988 GCA_964399555.1 uncultured Gammaproteobacteria bacterium
AAAATTATCGATTTAGTCTACCGAAAAATTCTAGTCGGTGGCGTCATGTCCGGCTCAATGAGTTTTAATGCCCACTACTCCAACATCAGTGCCGCCATCTTCGCCGCCACCGGCCAGGACCTAGGCCAGGTCGTTGAAAGCAGCTTAGGAATAACCTCAGCTGAACTTCTGGATAGTGGTGAATTATATTTCTCAATCCACCTTCCATCACTAATGATTGGCACAGTCGGCGGCGGCACAAACCTACCAACCCAAAAAGAGGCGCTAAGTATTACCAACACCAAGTCCGTCAAAGAACTCGCCGGTTTAATAGCCGGAGCAGTCTTGGCCGGAGAACTCTCCCTCTTAGCTTCCCAAGCCGAAGGCTCCCTCGCCAAAGCCCACATAGACTTAGCCAGGAAAGGAGAAACCAAGCACATAGAGTAAAGTGTAAGTTTTTATAACTATACGCTATACGCTATCCGCTATACGCTATATGCAAACAGGCATAGTTTCCTACGGAGTTTATATCCCCAAATATCGCGTTAACATCGCCGACATTGCCGGATTCTGGGAAAGAGACCCGGAACCAGTTGTCAAAGTCCTCGGAATACTCCAAAAATCAGTTCCTGCACTAGACGAAGACTCAGTCACAATGGGAGTTGAAAGCTCCTTTCAGGCTCTCAGCGCAGGCAATATTTCAGCGCAAGCTATCCAATCTGTGGTCGTCGGCTCTGAATCACACCCTTACTCTGTCAAACCCACCTCCACAATAATTGGTGAGATATTAGGACTGAATGGCGACTATTTCGCAGTCGATACTGAATTCGCCTGCAAAGCCGGAACCGCCGCTATGCAGATTATTCTGGGATTAGTTGGCTCAGGCCAAATTAATTACGGCCTAGCTGTTGGAACTGACACTGCCCAAGCCAAACCCGGCGACGCTCTTGAGTACACTGCCGCCTCAGCTTCAACCTCATTCATACTAGGAAATAAAGACCTGATAGCTGAAGTTAAACATTTCGATTCCTACTCCACCAACACTCCTGATTTCTGGAGACGAGACGGCCAAAAATACCCTTCCCACGCCGGCCGCTTCACCGGAGAACCTGCTTATTTTCATCATATCGTCAGCGCCTCAGAAAAACTCCTTGAAAAAAGCCAAATGAAACCTGAAGATTTTGATTACGCAGTTTTCCATATGCCAAACGCCAAATTCCCCCGCCAAATTGCCAAAAAGTTAGGCTTTACTACTTCTCAAATCCAACCCGGCTTAATCGTCGACTCAATAGGCAACCCCTACTCCGCGTCCTCCATGACCGGCCTTGCCGCCATATTGGATATTGCGGGACCAAACCAAAAAATCTTCGTCTGCTCCTACGGCTCCGGCGCCGGCAGCGACACTTTCGTAATAGAAACCACCGATTTAATCTCAAATTTCCAAAAAACCAATCTCTCCGTAAAAACCCTAATCGAAACCAAAAAAACCATCAGCTACCCCCAATTCGTAAAATGGTTCAAAAGCAAGGAGTTCATTTAGCGTATAGCAGATTGCGGATGGCACATGGTTTTTCACCATCTGCCATAAAGCAAAGCGTGTCATACGCCATAAACAAAATTATGAAAGTATCAGTCATAGGCACCGGCCAAACCAAATTCGGAGAACTCTGGAACAAAACTCTAGAAGATATGTCTTACGAAGCTTCCATGCTTGCAATCAAAGAATCAGGCCTGCCTAAAGAAAAAATCGAAGCCGTTTTCGTCGGAAACATGTTATACGGAAAACTAACCGGCCAGGATCATCTAGGCGCTCTAGTCACCTCACTTTTAGGCTTAAAAGTCCCCGCAACCCGCATAGAAGCCGCCTGCGCTTCCGGAGGAATGGCAATTCAAGCAGCTGTTCATGCTTTAAAATCCGGCGCCTACAAAAACGTCTTAGTTCTAGGCGTCGAAAAAATGACCGATTTCTCAACTTCCCACATTAGCGAAGCTTTGATGGGCGCCGGTTCTGAAATGGAAAAACAAGCCGGTCTTACTTTCCCGGCCCTCTACGCCCTCATGGCCAAATCCCATATGCAGCAATTCGGCACTACCAGAGCCCAACTCGCTTCCGTTTCCGTCAAAAACCACAAACACGCCTCTCTTAATTCTTACGCCCAATTCCCTTACGAAATCGACTTACAAAAAGCTTTAAATGCCCCATTCATTGCCGAACCTTTCACCATTTTCGACTCATCCCCTATCTCAGACGGCGCTGCTGCAGTCGTTCTATCAAGCGAAAATAACGGAGTTGAAATAATTGCTTCCCAATCTTCAACCGACACCGTCGATTTATCTCAAAGAAACTCATTCACTGAAATTGAAGCCACTAAAACTGCTTCTCAAAAAGCCTATCAGGAAGCCGGAATCGAACCAAAAGACCTGGATATCCTAGAAGTTCACGATTGTTTTACAATTGCTGAAATCATGGCCATGGAAGATTTAGGGCTATGCAAAAAAGGTAATGGAGGTCAATTTATTGAAAGCGGCGCAACCATGTTAGGAGGTAAAACCCCAGTGAACACTTCCGGCGGCCTAAAAGCCTGCGGCCATCCCGTTGGAGCAACCGGTGTTAAACAAATTATTGAAATAACCAATCAATTAAATGGCACTCTCGGCTCTCGCCAGATTAAAAACCCGAAAATCGGACTTGCTCAAAACGTCGGCGGAACCGGTGCAACGGTCGCAATACATATCTTAAGGAAGTAAATTATGTTTAAAAATTCAAAATTAAATTATTTGAATTTGAATAAAAATTTGAGATTAAAAATTAAAAATTAGTTATGAATAACCCTGTAAAAAATTGGCGCAATACAAAACAACTCCACTCTTTCCTTGGCCGTCAGGGAAAGCTATTAGTCTGGACAAAAGTCACCACCGCCCCCGCCGGCTTTGAATATCAATCCCCCTACTTCACTGGAATTATCGAGCTTGAAGATAAAGTCAGAATGCCAATCCAAATCATCGACTGTGAAGAATCTGAGTTAAAAATTGATCTCAAAATGAAATTAGTAATTCGCCGTTTAAAAAAACCCGGCCCTAGCGATGTCATAGATTACGCAGTAAAAGCTACCCCTCTGAAATAAAATGATTCAAGTCTCGTCCCCAGGCAAAATCCACTTAATCGGCGAACACAGCGCAGTCTACGGAAAGCCCGCCATTCTCGCAGCAATTAATTTAAGATTCTACGCCACCATTTCCAAATCAAACGAAAAAGAAATTATTGGCATCACTCAATATGACAACGCTATCCAAAATTTCCAAACAAACTTAGAAAAAATCGTATCTGAAAAATTCAAAATAAATGAAATCCCCAATTACAAAATTGAGTTCAGAAATGAAATCCCTATTGGTTCTGGCCTTGGTTCTTCAGCCGCTTTCTGCGCAATTTTTTCTCTGGCTTTATTAGAATTTTTACATATTAAATGGGATTTAGATTTGGTTAATGAACTAACTTTCGAAGGAGAAAAGATCTTCAACGGTAACCCTTCCGGCGGCGACAATAATACAGTAGTTTTCGGCGGCCTAATCTGGTTCAAAAAGGAAACTGACAATCTAAAAACTTTCACTCCCCTTTCGTTCACCAATCTAAAAAATATCATTTTAATTGACTCTGGAAGACCAACCGAATCAACCGCTGACATGGTCACACTTACGTCATTGCGAGCGAAGCGCGGCAATCCCAGTTTTAATAAAATCATTGACGACCAAGAATCCCTCGCGAAAGAAATGGCGCAAGTGCTAAAAGATGGTGATGAAAAAAAACTAATGCAAATCATTAGAAAGGCCGAAATTAATTTAGAGAAATTAGGAGTTGTCAGTAAATCAACCAAAGCAATTATCAGAAAAATAGAAAACTTAAATGGCGCCGCAAAAATATCCGGAGCTGGAGGAATCAAAACAGGTTCTGGAATGATCCTCGCCTTCCATAAAGACCCAAATATACTAATCAAATTTGCGACCGCGGATAATTTAAGATATTATTCAACTCAAATCTCAAATGAAGGAATCAGAATAGAAAATGAATAACACCGTCACAGTCTCAGCCCCCGGCAAACTAATGCTCTTCGGGGAACACGCTGTAGTTTACGGCGCGCCCTGCATAGTCACTGCAGTAAACCAAAGGCTCTCAATCGTTGCCTCAAATCTTAATGAACCAATCTTTCAACTTGAAGCCCCGGACGTAGAAATAAAAAACTATTCCAAATTACTAACTCACGTTGGCCAGGGTGAAGTCTCCAAAGGCGCTAAATTCGTTGAAGTTGCCACAAAAAACTTCATTAACAAATACCCTTCCGCAATCCCCGAAAAAACTGGAGTTCGGTTGGAAACATTAAGCCAATTTAAATCAACCTTCGGTTTCGGCTCCTCCTCCGCCTCAGCCGTCTGCACCATCAAAGCTCTAACAGAACTTTTCAAACCAGACTTAACTCAAAAAGAAATTTTCGATCTCGCCTATCAAACAGTTCTGGATGTCCAGGGCCTCGGTTCAGGTTTTGATTTAGCCGCCGCAATTTACGGAGGCACGCTATATTACGTAGCAGGCGGAAAAACCATCCAACCATTAGCAATTAGCCATCTGCCGCTCATAGTTGGCTATACCGGAGTTAAAGCCGACACTGCCACGATTGTCAAAGAAGTCAAAGCCCGTTTCGAGAACAAAGGTGAGGAATTAAATAAAATATACGACGAAATCGAAAAGATAGTCGAGCAAGCCAAAGTAGCTTTTAAAGAAAGTGACTTTAAAAAACTAGGCGAACTCATGAACTCAAACCAAACCTACCTAGAACAACTCGGAGTCTCCACCAACAAACTCTCCTCAATAATAAACGCCTCCAGAAACGCCGGAGCCTACGGCGCCAAACTCTCCGGAGCCGGCGGCGGCGACTGCATGATTGCCCTGGCTCCTGAAAACAAAAGAAGCGCAGTAGAAAAAGCCATCCAAAACGCCGGCGGCCAGGTGTTAAAAGTTGAAGTAAACACAAATGGCGCTAGATTAGAAACATGAACTACACAGACCCAATGGAATACGGCTTCATAATATGAAATCAACAGCAATTGCACCATCCAATATCGCCTTCACCAAGTACTGGGGCCGTAAAGATGAAACCCTCCGCCTTCCTATGAACGGCAGCATCTCCTTGTCCCTCTCGAATTTATTAACCACAACTACAGTCGAATTCGTAAAAGATTTAACAGCAGATGATATAACAATCAACAACGAAAAAAGAGAAAAAGAAGCCGTTAAAGTCTCTAAACATTTAGACCGTATCAGAAAATTAGCCGGCACCGGCACTTTCGCCAAAGTAGTTTCAGAAAACTCCTTCCCAACTGGAACTGGCCTCTCTTCTTCCGCTTCTGGATTCGCAGCGCTAACTGTAGCCGGAGCAAATGCCGCCGGACTCAAATTATCCGAATCAGAATTATCAATTTTAGCCCGCCAAGGCTCCGGCTCCGCCTGCCGCTCAATTCCTGGAGGAATTGTGCAGTGGTTGGATGGCGACACTTCTGAAACCTCCTACGCCAAAACGATTTTCGGAAAAGACCATTGGGATATCGCTGACGTAGTCGCTGTAGTCTCAGAAGGCAGAAAAGAAATATCAACCTCAGACGCCCATGAAGGCGCTAACACTTCCCCTTTTATGAATCTCAGAGTTGAAGGTATGAAAGCCAAAAACGAACTATTGAAAAAACTAATCGCAAAAAAAGATTTCCAAAAATTCGGCGAATTAATCGAATCAGAAGCACTTGAACTTCATTCAATATACATCACCCAAAAACCGGCCCTGATTTACCTGATGCCGAATTCCCTGTTAATCATAAAGCTCTGCAAAAAATGGCGCGAAGAAGGCCTCCCCGTCTATTTCACAGTCAACACCGGCCAGGATATTCATCTTTTAGTTGAAAAAGAAAATGTCGAAAAATTAGAAAATAAATTAAAAGAACTCCCTGAAGTCAAAGAAATAATCGTCAACTACCCCGGAGACGGAACAAAGCTTTCCGATAATCATTTGTTCTAAACTGTCATTCAAAGCGAATGCAATTCGCGTGGAATCTGTTCTAAACACAAAGTAAGATTGCCACGTCACTTCGCTTCTCGTACTGACGTTATTTTCTTCACATTCTCCCACTCATCCAAAAACCAAATCGTAAATTCCTCCTTATCGCGGATCTTCTTCTCTATCTCCTCAACAGTAAAAAACTCCGCACTATGAACTTCTGCTGGATCTACCTTAAAAGGTCCTTCGTGTTCCGCCCTCAACATCAAAACAATTTCATTCTCGTATACAGTTTTGCCACCAACCTGGTACTCTCTTCTTTGCAAAGTAGCCTCCGTAGCTGTTATAACAGAAGCCTCAACTCCCAACTCCTCTTTAACAGATCTCACTCCCGCTTCTTCGTAACTCTCCCCTGAAAGTAGATGTTCCGAGGTCGACAAATCCCAGGCAAGCGGATGAACTGATTTATTAGCAGATCTTTTTTGAAGCAAAATTTGTCCTTTAGAATTTAAAATTAGAACAGAAAGCGCCCTATGAATATGCCCCCTAACATGCGCTTCTTTCCTTGAAGATTTCCCAACCACCTCATTATTCTCATCAACAACATCAACCATCTCCTCCTCATCTTGCATCACAAAACACCTTTATCCTTCAAAATCACAACAGCCTCTTTGCACCATGGTGTAAACTCTCCTGGTCTCTCTGATAACTCCTTTAAAAATTCCTCCTTAGAAATCCATTTATAAGAATACCCAACTTCCGGATTTAATTTCACTTCCCCATCATAAGTCCCAATTAATAATTTACAAAACTCATTCTCACAATACTCCGCGTACTTTTCAAAATAATTAAACCCTCCTAGATTCTCAAGTACAACATTCTCTATTTCATACTCTCTTTTCAAAGTTCGAAGAGTAGCTTCTTCATCGCTTTCATCATACCCATTCTCTAAATGCAGCTGATGTGTAGACGCCGTATTATCCCAAAAATTATCAAACACCTTATGCTTTCTTTTTTGTAAAAGTAACTCCCCCTTGGAATTAAAAACAAAAACTGTAATAGCTAAATGATGAACCCCCTCTCCCCTATGACCTTCATCTTTTGAGATATACCGGAGAAATTTCCCATCATTATCAACAGCTGAAATTATTTGCGAATCATCCATGAAGATTCAAACTTTCTAAAACCATTGCCAGACCGTAAACTACAGATGCTCCAACCACCAAAAGCATGGCTTCAATAAATGCTACTTTCTGATTATCCTCTTTATGAATTTCCGGAATTAAATCTGCAGTCGCAATATAAATAAAGAACCCCGCAGTCAAAGCGAGAAACATCGGCAGCATACTCTCAACAGATTCCCCGAGTGAAAACATAATTAAAGCCCCAACCATTGACGCACCGGCACTAAATAAATTTATCTGAATAATTTTTCTCTTAGACATTCCTTTTTTTATTAAAATCGCAAAGTCCCCGATTTCCTGCGGAATTTCATGAATCGCAACAGCAATCGCCGTTGCAATTCCCAAAGGAATACTGACAAAAAAACTGGCTGCAATTATTAATCCGTCAATAAAGTTATGGACAGTATCACCAACAACAATTAACGGCACAGTCTGCTTCGGCTCATCTTTAAAATGCTCGTCATGATGATGAAACCAATGCAAAAACCGGACCAGGAAAAAGAATATAATTATCCCGATAAACGTCCAAAGAAATATATTCGTTTCAACAATAACCCCCTCCTCTGCAAGATGCTCCACTTCCTCAAAAGCTTCCGGCAGCAAATCAAAAAACGCTGTGCCAAGTAAAACACCCGCGGCAAATGAATAAAGGTAATGTGAGATTTTCCCCACCAATTCTCTCCTCGACAACAAAACCAGCCCTCCGATAAGCGAGGCGATACTTCCTAAAAAAGTGAATCCTAATATATAAAGTAAAAGTTCCATATTCATGACCCTACAAGTTTGCTCTACTTTCTGAAGGATAGAGTCTCGAAGCCAAAACCGCGAGCGAAGTCATAACAAAGACCGTAGCCAGCGGTAGACCAAACCAGAACAATATCCCTATACCTAAGAGGAAAAGAAATCTTCCTACCGACAATCCTACCTCTCTTTGGACTATAATTGCAACTATGTTGCTATGACGTCCGCGGGAGTAGGCCAGAGAATCAACCGTCAGAAACTGACTTTCCATAGTTGCCGATGCAGCCATCGATATTCCAAATACCTGAGCGCCGGTCGTCACAAACATCCGTCCGAGTCCAATCATCGAATCAAGCGGCGAAACAATATTAAGTATTTTCCGCGCTCCAAATTTATCAACTAAAAACCCGACAGTCAAAGCCGACATCGATCCAAATAATCCGATTATCGATCCTAACAATCCAATCCCCGTCACCCCTGCCACAATCGGCAAAACAAATATCGGCCAAAATATCGTCGTCGTAATCTGGCTAATTCCAACCCCCGCATAAGCCAGTAAACTCTTCAATTCTTTTTTCGGCGACAGCGCCAGCAATGTTGTTAAAATATCCAGAGGCACCTTATCATCCTGCTTAGGCAAATTGCGCAAAGGAATCATCGCTATAATCATCAACAGCGAAATAGTTACAAACACCGCGCTGTAACCAAAAAAAGCAATTATCAAACCCCCGAAAGCCGGCGCCCCAATCGCCGCAACCGACGCTAAAGATGCATTTACAGACATCTCCTTCCCCTGATTCCCGTCATCTGTCAAATTAGCAAAATAAATATGATACGCCGTCCAATAAAGCGACAATTGAATTCCGTCAAAAATCGCCGACATCAAAAAAAATATCGGATCAAATCTAGCCAAAGCCAAAAACACATAAACCAAAATCTGAGCCACATTCCCCCAAAACACCGCAAACTTCAAACCTTTCTTACCTATCAGCCATAAACTGGGAGCCACCGTTAGAGCCTGAATTAAAAAAATCAAAGCAAAAATC
>CAYNRM010000055.1:0-8975 GCA_964399555.1 uncultured Gammaproteobacteria bacterium
TAATCCTCAGAATGTAATAAAACCCACGGCTTAATTAAGATTGCCACGTCGCTTGCTCCTCGCAATGACTAATTGTGGCTTGACTTTTTTTTTATGAGATATTATATTCGTTAGGTGAGACTTCTTGAAACCCTAAAGGTATCAAGAGAGATGGTTGAGAACCGACTCGTTAAACCATCCAGCAACCAATTTTTTATCTATAAAAAATTGCCCTGAACTTGATTCAGGGTCTATACAAATAAAAAATATGGTGCTAAATTCGGCCGTGGGAGACTCGAATGTCCACTGAACATTCTCCCCCGGAAAGATGACAAATGTTATATAACCCAAAAACATATACAGTCGAAAGCGTAACGAGCGGGCATCCGGATAAAGTTTGTGATCAAATTTCTGATGCAGTTTTGGATGAATGTTTAAGACAGGATCCTAAATCCAGAGTGGCGATTGAATCTTTTGGATGCCACGGACTTTTAGTTGTTGGTGGTGAGCTGACTTCTAAAGCAAAAGTTAATTTCAAAAAGTTAGCAGAGAGCATTTATAAAAATATTGGTTATACCCAACCGTTAAAAATCATAACTCAGGTTGTCCAGCAATCTCCTGATATTGCGCAGGGCGTTGATACCGGAGGAGCAGGGGATCAGGGAATTATGTATGGATATGCTACAAACGAAACTAAGGAGTTTCTACCAAAGGGAGTAGTTTTAGTTCACAAACTTACTAAAGGACTTCAGAACTTAAGAGAAAATGAGACTTTGAAATGGCTTGGGCCTGACGGAAAAGCACAGGTAACTATGGAAGGCAGTAAAATTCGGACGATTTTGGTTAGTACTCAACACGATAAAAAAGTAACCCAAAAAGAAATTAAAGCTGATTTATTAAAGCACTTAATTAAGCCGCTCGTTGGGGATACTAAAGACATAGAGATTTTAGTTAATCCGACCGGAATATTTGTGATTGGTGGATTTGAATCGGATACAGGATTAACAGGACGGAAGATTATTGTTGATACTTATGGGGGGTTAGTACCCCACGGTGGTGGTTGTTTTTCTGGTAAAGATCCGACAAAGGTTGATCGGTCGGCGGCGTATATGTGCCGGTTTGTTGCTAAGAATTTAGTTGCAAATAAACTCGCCAAAAAAGTTTTGGTGTCGGTTTCTTATGCAATTGGTCGGGCTGAACCTTTGATGGTTGAGGCTATTGACCAGGACGGTAAATCCCACGCTAAAATTGTGGCAAAGCATTTTGATTTCAGACCTAATGCAATAATTGAAAGACTGGATTTAAGAAGACCTATTTATCTGGAAACTGCAGCTTACGGGCATTTTGGAAATCCCATATTTCCCTGGGAACAGATAGTCAAACTTTGATCTCCCCTCTCTAATCATTTAGAATACATTAATAATTTCTTACCATGATTGTTCCGATTTTGACGCAGAGCTTGCGAAAGCAACTCTTCTATTATTAATAATATGATAGTTGCTATTCTAAAACCAAAAGGTCCGACTTCTTTTAAGATTATTTCGCAAATTAAAAAAATTACCGGAATTAAAAAAGTTGGGCATGCCGGGACTTTGGATCCCTTAGCGGAGGGGGTGTTAATTGTGGGAATTGGGCGGGATTCGACTAGAAAATTATTTGCAGAATTGGAGAAGGAAAAAGAATACCAAGTTTTGATTGAGTTAGGGAAGACGAGTGTTACTGATGATGAAGAAGGGGAGAAAACTGTTTGGGAAATTGGAAGCAAACCAGAACTTAGTGAGATATCAGGATCTTTAGAACAGTTTAGTGGGGAGATTTGGCAGATGCCGCCGCAGTATTCGGCAGTGAAAGTTGGGGGTAAAGAAGCATATAAAAGTGCTCGCAAAGGCAGGCTGGTTAATTTAGGGAAAAGACAAGTTTTAATTAAAGAGATTGAAGTTTTAAGTTACGAATGGCCGCTTTTAAGATTGAGGGTTTTGACTGGGCCCGGAGTTTATATCAGATCGTTGGCGCGAGAATTGGGAGATGCTTTAAAAGTAGGGGGGTATGTTAAGGAATTAGTTAGGACCAGGGTGGGGGAATATAGGATTGAAGATTGTAAAAGCCCGGATGATTTGCCTGGATTCCTGCTTTCGCAGGAATGACAGATTATTCATACTTAACTGAGATTGCTTCCTCACTTCGTGATGTCGCAATGACGATTGGATTTTTCGCGGAATATTATGTACCATGATATTAATGCCTAAGAAGTTTGATCAATTCGGAATTGTTTCAGTGCCTTTAATTTTAGTATTTGCATTACTTGTTGGATTAACAGGATTTGCAGCAACTCGCTCTTATACATCCCCTGAAATGGAAAAGGCCTCCCCCGCTCCATCTGAAGTTTCCACGCCAGCCCCATCACCATCTCCATCACCATCACCTAGTCCCTCCCCCAGCCCATCACCCTCGCCTACTCCAACACCTAAGCCATCTGCGACACCAAATCCTTCAATTGCCCCAGCTGCTTCCACTGCACCGGCTGGCGGAGCTACTGGAGGCGGGAATATTCAGACTGACCGAGGGAGCTTCAGAGCGACTGTGGTGACTTTACCAATAAGCGCACAGATGATTACTGATACGGCGAATGATTCAGATTGCGCAGCTGATTGTCCTATTAAACCTCTGGCAGATTATGTTAACCATTTTGGTGGCTATGCGGGAATTGTAGGAACTTATACTTGCCCGGCTGATTACTCAGATTGTTCTTCTAAAAAAGATTCATTTGATTTTTCTGTCTATAATACCCGGCTTAACAAATGGATTAATGAAGGAAATTTGGGCTGGGGAGGACGGAGTATGATATACCAGGATAATGGCGGACAATATCATTATAGACAAGATGCGGGGAGTGTTGGCGGGATTCGGGCTGGGATTGTTAATTATCCGGGGATTTTAAATAATGGTAATATTACGGTTGAAGGTGGATCACTTTCTGCAAAACAGGGATCAAAAGGGACTAAAAGTGGAATGGGATTTAATAGTTCTAATATATTTTTGGTGGTGGCTTACAATGTTGATATGTATGACTTTGCATCGATCTTTAAAACTTTGGGGGCACAAAATGCACTTAATTTAGATGGCGGCGGATCAGCTGCTTTACATAACGGAGGTTACAGAGCCGGACCAGGCAGAAAACTTCCTAATGCGATTGTTTTTAAGTAGCTGTTATTTTTTTAAGTAGTGTTTCAGAGTGTGGATCCAGTCTTCGTCGTCTCTTTCGTTTATTTGTTTTTGTTCTAACAACCACTGCACGTATGACTTGTCTGTTTTGACTACATCCTCTACCCTCTTGCCTCTGTGTTTTCCAAAGGTGAAGATTTTAAATAGCGAGGGTCTACCGGAGATGTCGATCATTTTATTTATTACGGCTTCGTGATCCCCTACGGATTCCATCATCATGTCGTAGAGTTTTTTGAAGATGGCTTCTAAAACTAAAACATCGCCTTCGGCAGAATGGGCCCTCGCTTCAATTTCTAGTTCGAAGTAATAGCGGAGGTATTGGAGATTATATTCGGGGATTTTATTTTCTTCGTCTAAGAATCTGGCGACTTTTAAAGTGCAGATAAATTTTGGAGCTACCAGACCTTCATGGGCTAGCATTGCTAAATCGAATTGAGCGCTGTGGGCAACTATGATGCTCTCTTTTAATAATTCTTCTAGTTCAGATTTTAGTCTTGAATCAGAAAACAGAGGTTTATCGGCGATCATTTTGTTGGTGATGTGGGTTATGCTTTGGGCTTTTATGGAAATTGGCGGGGTTGGTTTAAAGAATTCGGAGATTAGTTTTCCGTTGTGGGAATAAGAGATTTGGACGAGACGGTCGGAGAGGAGATTATTGCCGGTAGTTTCAGTGTCAAGAAAAATTAGTTTGTCCATAGTGCCTGTTAACCTTTCTCTTGTGAATTATTTTTGGCCGGTTTTAGATTTCTCTTAACCTCTTTATCAAAGTCCGATAGGTAATTCTTATCCTGGAATTTTTTATATTTACTGAATTCTTCAAGTGCCAGCTTTTCTGCTACATCATGGCTGATTTTGCCGGAATCAGAAAGGATCTCATATTCACTGAATTTCAGAAATGCATTTAGTTTATTTATCCAATCTTTCATCGTCATTGCTTTTCCTCTGGCTGCCTGCAGCTCGGCATAATCCAAATACATATTGCCGATACGGCTTAGCTGGCTCAATTCATCTTTCTCTAAGTAGTTTTTGGCAATTACTACATCACTTGGCATTATTTTTCCTTGTGGAGATCGCCGCCACGAAGTCAGTCCCATTTTAGCTTTCTTACTATCCACCCTATTAACAACAATTTCTGCTGCGGTTCTGCCGGTTATGGCAAAATGTAATTTATTCTGAACTTCCGCAAAGAACTTTTTGCTCTCTTCGGCTTTGGGAGAGTAGTCTATTGCCGTGGCGTAGACATCAGTTATTTTTTGATGAATCAGGCGTTCGCTGGTACGAATATCTCTTATCTCTTCGTAAAGCTCATCGAAATAACGAGTGCTAAAACGCGAACCGTATTTCATTCTCTGACTATCTAAAGCATAACCTTTTTGGATATAGTTTTTTAAAATCCCGGTCGCCCATTGCCGGAACTGTGTACCCCTTTCAGAACTGACCCGGTAGCCGACGGCAATAATAGCTTCCAATGAATACATAGCGGTTATTCTTTTGACTTCTCGGCTGCCTTCCTGCTTAACTTGTAAGAATTCCTTACAAGTTGCTACCTGATCGACTTCGTGATCCTTGTAGATATTCTTGAGATGTTGAGTTATGTTTTGAGGTGTTGTATCAAAAAGCTCAGCCATCGCCTTTTGAGATAGCCAAATATCTTCCTCCGCGTGGAGTACTTCAATATTTACCGATCCGTCTGGGGACTGATAAAAAGCAATTTGGTTATCAGAGGTTTTCTTCATTAAGATAGATTAAGATTATACCAAATAATACCCGAAGTCAAGATATCTCAAAATGAAGCTGGTTTATTTAGGACCACAACTTTTGTACTTCTTCCAGAGCGGTTTTTAGATCCGGCAATAATGGGTTTCCCTGATAAGCTTTTTCTATCTCCCCTATTAGATTCGTATATCTATTGAGTTGGGCTTCTTTTTTTGCGTTGAAGCGTTTGAACATGTCCTCGCCTTCATTTTTATAGTCGTTTATTTGATCGGTTAAATTGTGCAAAACGTCTGCTGATTTAACCAAGATCGAATTGGACTTCATATTTTTGACGTGTTCTAAAGCCAGTCTTTTTCTTTCTGCCCAGCTTAAAGTTTTATTTTGCTCTGTTACGTCGTTAACCATTTCGGCTACCGCGGGACCAAACCCTTTTTCTAATATTTCTTTAGTTACCAACCCTTCAGGATCGCAGTCTTCGATTGTATCGTGTAGAAGCCCGGCGCAAATTATATCTTCGCTTTTGGTTACCCTGGATAAAATTAAAGCGACGCTAAAGGGATGGATGATATAAGGCACATCTTTACCTTTACGGAATTGTTTTTTGTGGGTATTTATCGCAAAAGAAATTGCTTTTTGTATTTTTTTTGTATAAATCATTATTTCACCCCTTCTCTTTTCGGGGCATAAAAAATGCAGCCCCTTTATTGGTAGCTGCAATGGACTTCTGAAATATTCAGAACGCTAAAGCTAAGGGTATTATATAACTTTTTCAAAAAAAATATCTGGCGGAGTTGTTATAGCCTCAGATTGGCAGTACTATACAAACCATAGCTTCTAAAAATTATGCCTAATAGTAATCTGACAAGCGCCAAAAGGGCAAAAAATGACGAGTTTTATATTCAGTACAATGATATCCAAAAAGAGATTTCAGCGTATTTGGACTATAACCCCGATGTATTCCGCGGCAAAGTGATTTATTGCAATTGCGACGACCCGTTCGAGAGCAATTTCTTTCGCTATTTCGTGCTCAATTTCAACAAGCTTGGATTGAAACAGCTTATCACTTCCAGCTACAAACCCTCGCCAGTGGCCAATACACAATTGGGATTGTTTGGAGATGACAATACTCTCGCAAAATCAAAAGGCCGTCCAAAAATAAATGCCAACAAGTTCATTATCAACGAAGTTCACGACATAGACGGCGACGGGGAATTTAACTTGAAAGATGTTACCCAGCAGTTAAAGGGAAAAAAGCGTATGATAAATATGACAACTACAATGCCATAAACGTACCGTACACTGATTCAATTCCGAGAGACTACAAAGGCGTAATGGGTGTGCCGATTAGCTTTTTAGATAAATACAATCCTGATCAATTTGAGATTATTGGTATTGATAGATATGTTGAAGATAATCCTAATTATGGTAAAAGATTTTCAATAGATGGAAATGAAATATACGCCAGAGTTTTAATTAGACATAAGAAATAACATGAAAAAAGGCAATCAAATCAGTGAAATTATAATCTATGAAGGCGACAATGGTCAGCCGAGGATTGAGGTGCGGATGCAGGATGAGAATGTCTGGCTCACTATTGATCAAATGGCTGAATTATTTGATAAGGGGCGCTCAACGGTCAACGAACATATTATCAACATATATAACGAAAAAGAGCTTGTCGAAGGCGACTCTATGAGAAAAGTCGGGAATTCCGATTTTTCTACAAAACCTACAAACTACTACAATCTTGACGTTATCATTTCCGTTGGATACCGCGTTAAGTCAGTCCGTGGTACTCAATTTCGTCAATGGGCTACTGCCAGGTTGCATGAATATATCATCAAGGGCTTTACGATGGACGATGAACGGCTCAAAGGAACTGGTGGAGGAAATTATTGGAAAGAACTTTTGGATCGAATACGAGATATTCGTAGCAGTGAAAAAGCTCTTTATCGTCAGGTACTTGATCTCTATGCGACGAGCATTGACTATGATCCAAAGAGCGAGACGTCAATAGAATTTTTCAAAGTAGTGCAAAACAAATTGCATTACGCCACCAATAAGCACACTGCTGCCGAAACAATTCACCAGCGCGTTGATTCAGAAAAAGATTTCATGGGTCTGACAACCTTCGCGGGGGGGCGCAACCAATGCATTCCGAAGTTGTTGTTGCAAAAAACTATCTAACCGAAGACGAATTGTTCAGATTGAACAGATTGGTGTCCGCGTTTTTTGATCTTGCAGAAATCAAGGCGCAAGAACATAACAAAATGTCAATGGCAGGTTGGGTTGCCGAACTTGATAAATTTTCTGAGAATTTTGGCAAGGGAGTACTAAAAGATGCGGGTGATGTGAGTCATAGCCAGGCAATAGAAAAAGCCACTCAGGAATATCGTAGATATCAGGCAAAAACCCTTTCGCCAGTGGAAAAAGAATACTTGGAAAATATAAAGACGCTTGAAAAAAGGTTGAGAAAAAAACAAAATCAGCGTATCCTAAATCAGAAAAGTAATTTAATTAATAACGCTTATGAAAACAATTTTAAAAACCGACGTTACTGTCAAAGATATTTGCGAAGGATTTGTGTATAACGAATTGGAAGGCAAGGGACTATTTGGTTTATCTGGCAAGCTCACTATTCAGCCGGATTATCAGCGTAACTATATCTATGCCTCCGATGGTGGGAAAAGAGAGGCTGCCGTTATTGAATCAATACTCAAAGTTTCCCAATAGGCTTGATTTATTTTAATAAGGTTTCTGAAAACAACTTAGAAGTTTTGGACGGGCAACAGCGCATCACCAGTGTTGGGCGTTTTGTTACTGACAAATTTGCCATCAAAGACGAAAACAGTATGGAGCAATATTTTGGCGGTATGGCAAAAGACAAGCAAGACAAAATATTGGAAACTAAACTGCTCATTTATGAATGTGAAGGTACAGAAAGTCAGATAAAAGAATGGTTTAAAACAATCAATATTGCTGGTGCTCCTTTAACTAGTCAAGAGCTACTGAACGCTATTTATTCTGGACCGTTTGTTACGCTTGCCAAAGAGGAGTTTAGTAATAGTCAGAACTCTAATATTCAAAAATGGAGTGCGTACATTTCGGGAAATGTTAATCGACAGGATTTTTTGGAAAGAGCTCTCGATTGGGTAAGTAAAGGTGACATTGATAATTACATGAGTCGTCACCGAAAGGACACAGAGATTGCAGGACTAGAAACATATTTCAACAGAATGATAGATTGGATTTCTAGTGTATTTACTGATGTTGAGAATGAAATGCGTGGATTGGAGTGGGGCAGGTTGTATGAGGAATATAATAAGAAAGAGTATGCTCCTGCAAGTGTGTCAGATAAAGTGCGAAAACTCTACGTAGATCCGTATGTCAAAGGTCGCAAAGGAATTTTTGAATTTATCTTAGGAGGTTCTACTGATACAAGATTGCTTGAGGCTAGATTTTTTGATGAAGCAATCACAAGGTCAGTATACAAAGACCAAACAACTAAAGCTGAGGTTGAGAGTGTATCGAATTGCCCGCTCTGTGCTATTGGACATGATGCAAACAAGAGCAAGATTTGGAATTTGAGTGAAATGGATGCAGATCATGTGGCAGCATGGAGTAAAGGCGGTGCAACTTCTGCCGAAAACTGTCAGATGTTGTGCAAAACGAATAACAGAGCGAGGGTAATCGGTAAAGAGTAGCGAATCGCTGGAAGAGGAAACTTCTTTATTTAAATCTAGGCACTTCAATTTATTTACTTTTGGACAATTAGTAGGTATTCGTATTGGTAAACTCTTTTACTATTTTTTTGGCTGCTGCCGGAGAAGCGGCCGGTTATTTGGTTACGCCAGGAAGTTATAATTTTGGTGCCGATTTCTCTTTTTATTATTTCTAGTTTTTTGAAACCGAGATTTTCGAGTTGTTCTAGTACTACTTCAGCGTTTAATATTTCGATTCCTTTTAGAGAAGTATTACCGATGATAACGCAGGATTTTGCGCCTTTTTTAAGAATTCGAAATAGTTCGATAAAAGACTTATTAATATCAGAGTAATAT
>CAYNRM010000056.1:0-8748 GCA_964399555.1 uncultured Gammaproteobacteria bacterium
CAGCGAATATAGATAGCAAGTTCTATACTTTCTGTGGACCTAAAACTGGAACCGCCACTGCCCCTCGCCCAGCCGGAGCCCCAACTGCACAAAACCCCACCGCTCCTCGAGCTGTCGCAGATCCTAAGACTACTCAAAAAGCCGGATCATTTGATAATAAAATTGCCGCAGTTGATTGCCCTAACGATAAGGGCTGGCAGGATTTTTGCAAGACCAAAGCTACTGAGCACGGAATTACCGATCCAAAACAGGCCCGCTGTTACATGATTAACGGCCTCCCCAGGTGTAAATATGAAAAAAGCTTCCCCGCCTGTACGAGTGATGATTTAGGAGTTTGCTCTCAAAAAGGAGGCTGTGTCCTTGAGAAAGCCACTGTTGGCAGCGATCCAATCCAATACAGTCACTGCGCCAATGACTCTTCCGGGCTCTCAAACAATCCCCCACCTACTACAACCGGCACTACAGGCTGTGAAAGTTTCAAAGATGCTGAAGGCATTCTTTCGATCCCCTGCTACAAAATCGGGGTTTTCACACCCGAAGATTTAAAAGCTACAGAAGCCCAGGCAAAAGTAGCTCTGGAAAGATATACTCAATATAAGCAGATCCTTTCCGATATCGAAAAAGCCATTGGTAGTGAAATTGACAGTGCCATTAAAGCCAAGGCTGAAGAAAAAATCAGAGAAGCTGAAGAAAGAGCTAAGGCATGTCTAGCAAAATAATGTCATCCTGAGCGAAGTCGAAGAATCTGTAGAACACATTACAGATTCCTCCGCGGAGTTTACCCCGGACTCAGATCCGGGGGTCGGAATGACAATGAAAATTATGAAAGTTCTTATATTATTCTTGATTTTAATAACTGGTATGTCCTTCCTGGAAATAACTCCGGATAATGCTTATTCACAAACCAAAGCTAATTTTGCCTGTACTCAACACCCCAGCGGAGTATCCACCCCCAGCGCCAAGGATCCCGACCTGGTTCCTCAAGAGGCCTACCAAAGTGAAGGCGCCACCTGGGACTATCGCTGGGAAGCCGATTGCTCTCAAAAATGCACCAGTACTGCCGATTGCACCAAAAATAACTCCAACCAACCAGCCGTCAACCCTGACAATAGTTCCTGGTGTTTTGAATTCACCGATGGTAATCGCTGCATGATTTTAACAACCACCGATAAAAGTTCCGGCGAAGACAAAAATAAATCAGGTGGAAAATACGGCTCATATGGTGCTAAACCTGAAACCTCAACCTCGCAACCTGGATCTCAAACAAGTACGCTCCCGGGAAATCTCACCGGACCTGACACTACCCCGGAATGCAAAGAACCAGAAGACCAAAAAGGAAAAACTCAAACCGCCTTTTTTGATGCCAAAGTCGCCAACAATTTACTCAGATTCAATGCTATTTTAAAAGGAGTTCCCGAGCTCTGTGTTCCAGCAGATCTGGGAGCTACCTCAGCTCCTGAGCACGCTAAAAAGGGTACTCAGGAAGGCCGTCTTCTGCTTTGCTCCGGCAAAAAAATAGGCGATAATTTACCTGACTTATTGTGGAGAATTGTTGTCGGGAACCAATTACTAAAACCTGACAAGGAAGATCCCAAAAGGGATACACTTGAATCAGGTTTTAAACCCCAATTAGATGCAGCAAGAGCGAAAATTGGACTTTAATATGAACCAAAAAGGATTTACACCACTACTTATATTTATAACTGTCGCAATAATCATTGGCGCCGGAGTTGTAGCATATGGCTATTTTATTGTAAATAAATCTATCAAACCTGAAACCAAAATCCTCAAAATGGAAAATCCTTTAAAACAACAGACTTCTCTGGTTGGAACTCCTGAATGCCCTGAACTCGACTACACAGGCTGCGACACTTCCCAGGACTGGATGACCTGGAAAGATGATGGAGTTAGATAAATCCGAATGAATCCGACTTTAGCTGGTATTTTATCTGAATTGTTGATAAACCTAGCCGCAGCCTGGATTACTGCAGTTTTTATAGTTCCCAATATCACACCCAGGCCCCGCTGGTTTAAATTCTTCTACTGGTTGACCGGTAATCTACTTTTTGCTATATTTTCTTTAATCATAGCTTTCGAGCTAAGAAAAAATTTATGAAAAATAAAATAGATCTTTATGATGCTACTTCTAAAGCAGCAATCGCTTTCGGTATAGCGCTTATAGTTGGCCTATTAATCTATATTGCTTTCTATAAATAACCCTTTTCAGCAATTGAGCAACGTAGCAATTAAACAATTTATAATGGTATATTTAATCTATGTACCTGCCAATTAACCAACGTGGAGTCTCCCAAATCCTTCTCCCCCTCTTTCTGGTCGCCGCAATAACCCTAACAGTCTACCTTGCCCAACAACAAACTGACATCACCCCGTCAGCCCAGGTTGCAACAGAAGCACCTGTCGGATGCGAAAAGGTCACTCCTAAAAATAGGACTGTAAAATATAAAAACTGTAAAAGCGCATCTGAGCCTTGTGGAGATGAAACCAAATTCCTGCGTTCGGATCGTGAAGAAGATTTCAGAGATGATTTCAAATTTGATAATAAAATAGTTAAAGATTATCCTTTAAAAGAAGTTGTCTGGGATTTTGGCGGTTGGAAACTTTATGGCACCCGAGGTTCGCGAGAAGTAGATGGCGACAGACTTACTATCAGCTCAAGTAGGTTGGACAGTCCAGACGGAAAAAAATCATACAAAGAAACAGATGATGACCGAATAGAGGGAGGCAATAAAATAGAATATGGCAGCGGAATAGTTGTTGAATATGCTTATACCAAAGTGGGAATTAATCATCAGGGAATTGAGAGTTATTTAGGCGAGAAAAGCATACTTTATGACGAGTCAAAAAGTTATGCCTTTATTCCTAAAGATCCGAACTCAAATGTTAAGTGTAATGGTGCTAGTACAACGGGCTCGAAGGCAACTGGGGCTGCCTGTGCTAAACCCAGTGACTGTCAATCTGGCAGCTGTATAAATGAAAAATGTTCTGCTACAGGCATTAAAGCCGGAGGCGCTGCCTGTACAAAGGCTGTAGAATGTCAATCCGGCACCTGCGACAATGGTAAATGCGCCGGAGGGGCTGCCGCAACCGGCAAAGCCTGTGACGAAAATAAAGATTGTGCCTCAAATATCTGCACTGGCAATAAATGTGTAGCCAAAACCTCAACTACAAACAATACAACTAATAACACCACAACCAACCGCACAAATACCACAAACAACACAACAACAAACGGCACCAACACCACCACCCCTCCTGCCAACACTACCAACAACACAACTACAACTGCGACCCCCACTCCTGCTGGCACAGTCCCCACCAGCCTAACCAAAGCTGAAATTACCGGCTTCAGCAACAGTTATAAAGCTCTGGCTGGTAGATTAGGCACAGCTTCAAACTCTGGTAATCTAAAAGTAGTCTCAACAATTGCCGGAACTGAACTCGACTCTATAGTCTCCCAGCTCCCTACCTGTCCGGACGATGCAAGCGTCGGTAAATGTTTAGACGATAAATTCCGGACCCGTTTTGACTTCGCCAAAACCGCCGCCCGGCTCACTGCTTTTTATGCTATTTTCAACAACGTCTCCGGACTTTGCGTCAAATCAGATTTCGGCCTAAACCCCCTCATCACAGCTGCATCAACCACTAACACTAATGGCAGGGTTAATTTGTGCACCGAACCCACCGCTGCCGGAAAAATATGGAGAATATTCGCAGCAGGCAAATTCGAACCAGTATTGGCCTCAGACACCCGCTGGCCTGCCAACCCAACCTGCGCCACCCTGCCCCAAGATGTAGCAACTCATTATCGAAATGCCGAAAAACTCTTTAATACTCAATCTGGATTCACCGAGAATACACTTTGTGATGGTAGAACATCTGTCGCGCCCGAAGGGACAAACTCTCCGGCACTATAATTATGAAAGGAAATGTCGCAATTTTTGTTATCGTCGGTATATTAGCAGTCATCGTTATAGGATTCTTGGTTTTCAAGGGAGTCCTGGTTAGTGAAAAAAACGAGGCAAAAGTAATTCCCTCTCCCCAATCTTTCTCAGAGGATCCTAAATACAGAGACGTTAAAGAAAAATATAATCTAAGCGAAGAACAACTCCAGGTACTCTCTACAGTGAACCCGGACGACAATGAATAACAGCTTTCTCCCCCAAAAAAAGGACCTACCCTCTACACCCTACCCTCTACACCCTAACCAGAAGGGGCTTTCCTCCCTCGTTCTCCTCTTTGTCATAGTCCTCGGCGTATTCATTCTCTGGGAAACAAACGAATATATCGGGGTCTACACTACAGCCCCCGGTGCTTCTCCGGTTGCGGTTAACAACGGTCCAACAACAACATACTGTAAATCAGGAGAGACCGATAACTGCAACGACAGCAATGATCAATTCCTCTTCACTGAGTAATAATCATTGACAAACAACCCCCAGCTACATATTCTTAATAAAGACCATGAAATATACTCGGCTATCTACAACCTCCAAGCTCTACCTCCTCACACTGTTATTAATATTTGGAATTATTTTCATCAATCAGTCTGTTTTTGCCCAGAACCCGCCAACCCAAACTCGCTCCGACAAACGAATGGTACTCCTTGAGCGCTATTCAGGCTGGGTAAATAACGGTGAATATGGGACTTACAAAGAAGACCCGGGGAAGCGAACTCTTGAGGAATTCAAATCTTATCTTTCCAGAGTAATTCCTGAAAATCAAAATTGTCTGAAAGAAACCGATGACAATAAGCTTTCTGACTGCAAAAAGAAAATAAAATTTGATTACAAACTCGCCAAGAAATTCAACCGCGTTCTAAAACACTTCCAAATCCAAGAAGGCAGACCAAATGTCTGTGCCAAAGCAGATATGGGGATTGGAAAGGCCTTAAAAGCCCTGCCTGGTGAAAAATCAGCACAACCAAACCCCGGCGTAGAGTCCTCAACTGCACCAACTCCCTCCCCACAAAAGCCTGAGGAGTTAGTTGTTTATCTCTGCACAGACGACTCGGGAAGTAAGTTAGTCAGAGTCTTGGATGGTTCTGGTGCTTTACTGAAACTATCTGATCAAGACGCTAAGCGCCCTGAACTTCAACCAGCCAATCTCCCTCCTAAAGAATCTATCGACCTCTTAATGAAGAAGATGGGTCTGACTACTCCTTCGGGAGAAATATTCGCAAACCCCAACCCCTGCACTATCCCCGCAGGATTCCAAACTTGCGGTGAGGTAGAAGTCGAATGGGACGTCACAGACGAAACCTCTGATCCCGTTGAAGTAAAAACTGCCGACGGTAAATTCATCGAAAGAAGCCGCAACGGCAGCGCCGACATCTTAGACATCGGTGCACAAGGCCAAACCTTCATCCTGTACTCTCTTGGAAGAAAAATAGCTGAAGTAGTAGTGAAGGCTAAACAATGATGAAAAAACCTGCCCCCCAACTATACGCTATACGCTATACGCTATACGCTTTCCAAAAAGGCTTCTCCGCCCTCGCCTTCCTAACAATCTTAGGTCTATTTCTAGCCGTCACTCTCGCCCTCGTAGGTACAGGCACAATAAAACTCCCAGGCGGTGCCAAGCTGGCCGTCTCCCCCATCCCCATCTCCGATCCCGTTGAGGACGATGAAACTTGCAATGACCCCTATAACGCCGAATGTGACCCTGATTTAGAAAACGACCCTGAAGACCTAACCCCCGCCCAAATCCAGCGAGCGTTGGAAGAAAATTAACATGCAATGGATGAAATCTTCGACCGCATAAAAGCTACTAAAGTTAATCGGAAGTATCTAATTATTTCCCTAGTCTCTACAGAAATTCTGGGGATTCTAATTCTTATCTGGTTCCTAAGAACCCCTCTGTCTCAGAAATTTTTAGTCGCCAACCCAAAAGCCTACAATGTTGTTTCCCTCGATTCTAAAAAAAGATACCTCCTCTCTCAAGGCGACTACCTAACAGGTACGGCTATCCCTAACACTAAGGTTAAAGTGCTAGTCACTCCTAGTTTCAAAAAAGACCAAATTAGCAGCAGCTCTAAAGGAGAATGGTGGTACCAGATTTCTCCAGATATAAAAAAAGGTAGTCATACCATTACATTTGGAAATTTCGACAACAAAAATAAACTAGTAACATTTCAAAGTTATAAATTTAGAGTACAATCCAACATCTCACCTCTCGTAATCGTCGAGACTTTTTTGAAAAAACTCAGCTCAATATTCTCTGCTAAAAAAGTGAGTGCTCAAATGAACTCAGGCACCCTGGATTTACACACCAGAAATGAGCTTCCACCCCCTTCTTTTCCAACCGAGCTTTCTGCTGACCAGCAATTCCGCTTTAGAGAATATTTTCTCCCTTACGCTTATACAGCCGCCAAAATTATTAATGCTGACTGGAGACTGATGGGAATGTGGGCTTTAAAGGAAGCTGTCATGACCAATTACTTAGATAACTGTCTTGATGCCAATTCCAAATTCGGTCCTGATGCTGATTTTGATTCAAATACTGTCTGTACCGCCTGGGGACGAGAAGGACTGCCTAACTGGCAGGTAGGCTGGGGCATTTATCCATATCAGTGGGCAGACAGACTACCTGAAGCCATGGCAGTTATGCGGCCTGGCAAAACCATCCAGGAAATTGGTCAGGAGGTGATTGATAATTCTCATGATCCTAGCCGTTATGCCGAGTCCGGCGGATCTTCCTATAAATATGCCTTGCCTATCACTCAGCCAAACATTTTCCCATCTGACGTAACTTTAGAAGAAATTGTTGAAGGGGCGAAACCCTTAGGAGAAGATGGTGACAGAATCAAAACCTGCCGCCCGAAGGACTCCTCCAAAAACCGGGACGACAATCAAGATCCAAAAGACTGCTTTCTAAGGCAATTATATGGAATTTTGTTAAAAGACCCTGCAATTTCTGCCTACCTACTGGCTCTAAATTGGAAAGAAGTTTTTGATAATTATTTAGTGGCTGCTGAAATCGATAGACAGGGAGGATATAAACCACAAGAATCTGCCAATCTGATTGCCGGTATTGAAAAAGCCGCGGCAGGAGTAGATCTGGATGCCATAGTTATAACCCCAAGAATAACAGTACCTGTTGTTGTGCAGGTGCCGGCAACTCAGGATACAAACTCTTCAGTAGGTGGTTTGCTGTCTGAAGTGGTAATCTCTCAAGACGGTATTGCCCTTGATGAGCAGGGAGTAAACAGCCGAAATATAAAAGTTGAAAAAGTTGTTATTCCCTACGGCACTTACCCGGGAGATTTCTACCAACCAACCGCAGAAAATAATGTTCGAGGACTAAGCAGCACATCGGAAATCTCCCTTGAACACGATGAAGCTGAGAATCCCGACAATTATAAATTATGTTTTTTACTTAAAACAGTTGATTACGATCGCATCATCGATTCCGATTGCATCCCCTTAAACCAGATCATCGATCCTCAGATCATTTTTGACCCCTCAGCCTCCGATCAATCAGAAATTTCAAACCTTGAGATTGAAGAAGCAATCTTTAAACTCCAATTCCCCGAGGAAACGGAAGCGCTCAGCTGTGAGCCCAGTAATTGGCAAGATGAACAACCTTACTCATGCCAGGATGGCTATGCCTGCTATAACCGTTGGAAAACAAGCGGCAGCAGTCAGTGCATTCCCGAACCTGATTATGATAAAGATGGAAAATGGTATGTGTGTTTTGAAAATCCCGACTGTGGAATCGTTTCACCCGAAACCCCTGTTTCAGAACAATCGCCTGAAGAACTCTAAACTACTATCCTTTTCGTAGACTCAGCAATATGAATCAACATCTCATGCGCCAACATCCCGCCAGCTTTTGAAGAATTAACAACTGAATTAGGATCTTCTGCATTATCTGAAAAAATTACCACCTCCTGCCCTAGAAACGGCTCTTTAACGTGCGTTATCTCAATTGTCGTAATGTTCATACTGACCAATCCAATGATAGGACATTCAGCCTCCCCAATCATTACCACTCCTTTATCCGATAACCGTCGGTCTACTCCATCGTTATACCCTAATGGCAAAATAGCAATCTTCATATCTTTTGAAGCGGTGTATGTTCCGGCATAGCCAATCTTCTCACCCTTTTCAACATTCTTAATTTGCACAATCTTAGTGCTGTGCCTTAAGACCGGTTTAAGTTTCAGATTCAAAGCCCGGGAGTCTCTGTCATCAATTCCAAATACTGCTCTCCCCACCCTCACCAAATTACAACCAACCGTTAACCCGTTTAGTAAACCATAAGTTCCTCCCATATGAAACCACTTAGGCGTAAATCCCGCTTCAATCACCATCTTCCTGGCTTCCCCAAAATTATTAATCTGTTTTTTAGTTAAAGGGGATTCTGGTTTTGCGGGATCTGCCAAATGAGACATCAATCCCTCAACCTCAATATGCTTAAGTTTTTTTAACTCTCTCAAAAACCCCGGCAAATCTCCCATCCCCACGCCTTCCCGGTGCATTCCCGTATCAACAAAAATATGAATTCTTGCCCCACTTTGAAACTGGTCTAAAACCTTAACGTGTTCCAGATCATAAACCGCAAATGAAAACGGCAGCTTTTTCACACTCAAACTTTGAGGATGAATATAACCCATTATTAATATTGGAGTTTTAATTTCAATCTTTGAGTACAACTGAAAAGCTTCATAAAGAGAATCAACGCAAATAAATGGAGCCGCGACCTCATCTAAAATCTTCCCTACCAGCC
>CAYNRM010000057.1:0-8694 GCA_964399555.1 uncultured Gammaproteobacteria bacterium
TCCATGGACAACTTCATTATTTATGGTGACACAGGTTGTCCATTTGTAGCCTGGAACGGTCATGAAGGAAGGCTGGGCGCCGAGGCTTTTGATTTCAGCTTCTGCTACTTTATCCAGCTCAATGAGCGTAATTCCGGGTTTTACAGCCTTAAGAACTGCTTTTAAGGCTTTGGCTGTTATTTCACCACTTTGGCGCATTAAATCAATTTGGGATTTAGTCCGGGGGGATAAACTCATTTTAAGCTTCCCTCGATTTCTGTAAAAATCTGATCGATGGAATTAGTACCGTCAATGCGAACTAATTTTTCTTTAAAAAACTCGAGTATTTTATCAAGGTCTTCTTTTTGGACCCTGATCCGGGTCTCGATGGCGCCTTCCGAGTCGTCACTTCGGCCTCTGCCTTTCATCCGGCCTTTTAAAACCTCAATGGGCACTTCTAAGTAAAAGACCTTATCGAAGCCGGGGTTAAATAACTCAACCTGTTCCGTAGTTCTCGGATAACCTTCCATTATGTAGTCATTATTTATTTTTTCTGCCTCGGTTTTGATAAGCTCAGCCACTGTGGCATCATCTACCAGTTCACCTGAGGCCATAATGGCCTTAATTTTGTCTCCCATTGGGCCGCCTTTTGAGGCGATCTCACGGAGAATATTGCCCATTCTGACGGGAGTCAGACCATAAACTTCGGCTATTTTGTCTATTTGGGTAGTTTTGCCTGAACCGGGTAAGCCGACGATGAGGATTTTCATTTTAGGAAAGGAATTTGTCGTAGTTCTTTTCTACTAATTTACTTTCGAATTGCTTAGCTGTATCTAAGATTACTGAGACAACGATTAGCAAAGAAGTTCCTCCAACTACTAAAGTAGAAATTCCAGTGAAGGAAGAAATAACTGATGGCATAACAGCAATGGTTGCTAAAAATAGAGCTCCAGCTAAAGTGATGCGCGTTAGTATGTAATTTAAATAGGAGGCAGTGGCAGAGCCGGGACGGATTCCGGGGACAAAGCCGCCATATTTTTTGATTTCGTCGGCAATTTTTGCGGGATTAAAAACAACAGCGGTGTAAAAATAAGTAAAACCAATGACCAAAAGAAAGTAAGTTAGGTTATAGGCGACATTCTCTGGTTGAAAGTTTTGAGCTAAGAAGGTACCGACAGTTCGCAAAACGGGCACTGATGATTGGGCTAGAAATTGGGCTCCAAAAGATGGTAGCAATACTAAGGAGACCGCAAAGATGATTGGGATAACACCTGTTTGGTTAACGCGCAACGGAAGGTAAGTTTGGACCTGGCTCATTCTTCGGCCAGCTGAGAAACGTCTGGCGTAGTGGATTTGAATTTGCCTTCTACCCTCGTTAACGAAGACTATGGCGGCTGTTACTAAAACACCGACGGCGACAAAAATTAAGATATTTAGAACTTGGGATTGGTCAACTATTGAGGCTGTCTGGAATAAGACGACTGGAGCTCGGGCTAGAATTCCGACTAAGATCAGAATAGAGATTCCGTTACCGATTCCGTATTCGGTTAACAACTCTCCCAGCCACATGGTAAAAACAGTTCCAGCGACCATGGCGACAATTATGGCCAGGATATTTAGAGGCGATCCGGTCTCAACAAGGCCCTGGTTTTTAAGAAGGGTGTACATACCAATAGACTGGACCACAGCTAAAGGAATCGTTAAGAAGCGGGTATATTGATTAATCTTTTGCCTACCTTGTTCGCCTTCTTTAGAAAGTGCTTCTAGTTTGGGGAAAATCATTGTTAAAAGTTGCATGATAATTGAGGCATTAATATAGGGATTTAAGCCCAGCGCGAGAACTGAGAAGTTAGTAAGAGTTCCTCCTGAGAATATATCCAACAGTCCTAAAAGTTGATTTGAAGCAAAAAGCTGTCTGATGCCGTCGACGTTAATTCCGGCGATAGGAATGTGTGAGGCGATTCGAAAGATTATAACTAAGATGGCTGTGACTATTATTTTGCGGCGAAGCTCTGGGATTTTGAAAACATTAAGGATTGGTTCAAAAAAACTAGACAACTGTACCTCCAGAAGATTCAATTTTAGCCCGGGCACGGGCACTTACTGCAACTTCTATTGATAGTCCTTTCACTGTGAGTTCACCATGTTCCAAAACTTTAATCCCTCGTTTTTTAGCATCAGCCTGGGTAACTAAGCCTGCTTCAACAAAGCTGGCAGTTGTGACTACGGCGTTGGCACCAAACCGGTTTAAATCATTTAAAGAAACCACGACTGATTTAGCGCGGGCTTTTCTGTTCCCCCATCCTCTAACAAAAGGAAGCTTTTTATAAAGAGGCAAGCCGCCGCCGATAAAGCCTGCGGGAATTTTACCGCGAGCTTTTTGACCTTTAGTACCACGGCCGCTGGTTTTACCTTTACCAGAACCGATACCACGGCCGATTCTTTTTTTGCTACCATCCATTACTTTCTCTAAATTATTTAGATTCATCTTTTTTCTCCTCTTTGACTTCTTCTTTCTTATCTTCCTTTTTTGCTTCTTCTTTCGCAGCTTTCTTTTCAGCTTTGGCATCTTCGACAGCTTTGACTTCCTTCTCTTTTTTATTTTCGGCTACAGCATATTTAGATGAGGTCAGCTCCCGCAAAGCCTGTAATGTGGCATAAACGTTAGAGGCTTTGTTGTTGGTGCCAAGAATTTTAGAAACTACGTCGTGAATTCCAGCGGCCTCGACAACAACCCTGACTGGACCTCCGGCGATAACTCCAGTTCCTTTAGGAGCTGGTTTAAGAATTAATTTGGCGGCTCCGAGTTTAATATTGATCTGGTGCAGAATTGTTCGATCTTCTTTTAAGGGAACTGTGATCATGTGTCTTTTAGCGTAAGAGGTAGCTTTTCTAACTGCTGACTGAACGTCAGCGGCTTTACCTAAACCAACTCCCACCTTACCTTTTCTATCGCCTACAACAACCAAGACTGAGAGTGACCTTTTATCTCCACCTTTGGTTTTTTTGGAAACTCTATTAACCTGGACTACTTTTTCATAGTACTCGGATGGTTCTTGTGGGCGAGGTTGATTACTTCTTTGGGGACGACCACCACCATACCTTTGACCTCCGCCACCACCTCTTTGTCCTTGTCCTTTATTCGCAGAAAAGCTCTGCTTATTTGGTTCCATTAGAATTGTAGCCCTCCCTTTCTTAATCCTTCAGCTAAAGAGGCGACCCGGCCGTGATAGGCGAATCCTCCCCTGTCGAAAACAACTTTGGTAATTTTAGCTTTAAGCGCTTTACCGGCTAGTAATTCTCCAACTTTCATAGCTTTCTCCTTTTTGGTTCCTTCTGTTGTTTTTAAATCAGACTGCGCTACCAAAGTTTTACCTTGGTTATCGTCGATAATTTGAGCATAAATATGCTGACCTGATCTAAAGACGGCGACTCTTGGTCGTTCCATGTTACCAAAGATAGTTTTTCGGACTCTTTTATGTTTACTCTCTCTTAGTACTCTTTTCATAATATATACTTTCTTTTACGTTTTTGGCTTTAGCGAAAAAGGCAAGGTTCTTAGGACGATGTGTTATAAAAACACAGCGGACTCAGGTCCTTATTTTGCTCCGGTTGCCGCCTTTCCAGCTTTACCAGCCTTCTTTCTGACGTATTCACCTTGATATCTAATTCCTTTTCCCTGATAGACCTCTGGTGGTCTGACTTTTCTGATGTTAGCGGCGATTTGGCCTACTAATATTTTGTTGATACCTGAGACTTTAATCTTGGTGTTATCGGCAACAACAAAGCTAATTCCTTCAGGCGCTTTAACTATAACAGGATGAGAGTATCCGACATTCAATGTCACAGCCTCTCCCCCACCTTGAGCCCTATATCCGACACCGACCATTTCTAGATTTTTATCCCAACCTTGCGAAACTCCAACTACCATGTTGCTCACGAGTGATCTGGTAAGTCCATGCATAGCTTTAGCTTTTTCATGTCCTTTTTTTGCTTTGACTAAAGCCTGAGTTCCTTCAACTTCAAGTTTAACAGCCGGATTTAATTCCATTGTTAAAACTCCCTTTGATCCTTTAACAGTTACCATACTACCATCCATGATGATTTCAGTTCCTGCAGGTATGACGATTGGATTGCTTCCGATTCTACTCATAAATTACCAGACATGAGCCATTACTTCTCCGCCCACGCCTTCCTTTCTTGCCTGTTTGCCAGACATGATGCCTTTTGGTGTTGAGATGATTGCCAGACCGAATCCATTTAGAACTCTCGGTAAAGCTTTGTGGGATTTATAAACCCTCAAGCCTGGCTTAGAAATTCTTTTAACGTCACTTAAAGCAGCTTTTTTACCCAGGTATTTTAAAATGACTTTAATTTGGTTAAAGTTTTTGCCTTCAATCTTTTCTTCTTTAAATGAAGTGATAAATCCTTCATTTTGCAAAAGAGTACAAATTGCAAGCACGATTTTAGAATAAGGCAAAACTGTGTCTTCCCTGTAAGCCAGGTAAGCGTTCTTTATTCTTATTAATGAGTCTGCTACTGGATCCATATTTTTACCAACTCGCTTTCTTTACGCCGGGCAAAAAGCCTTTGTAAACAAATTCTCTAAAACAAATTCGGCAAATACCGAATCTACGTAAGAATCCGTGTGTTCGGCCGCACCTCATACACTGGTTGTGCTTTTGAACATCGAACTTTACTTTTTTATTTACTCTATTACTTGTTTTAGCCATATTCTCTTTAGGGTACAGGGTAGAGCGTTAAGCGTGTAGTTTAACTTAGTATCAAACTATACGCTATACCCTATACGCTTCCCCCTTTCATAAAAGGCATTCCTAGTAACTCTAATAATTTTTTACCTGATTCCTTATCTTTAGCACTGGTATTAATAGTTATTTGCAACCCTCTGATTCTGTCAATTGATTTGTAATCAATTTCAGGGAACAAGATCTGCTCTCTTAAACCTAAGTTATAATTGCCTTGTCCGTCAAATGATTTATCGGAGACTCCTCTAAAATCTCTGACTTTTGGTAGAACTATATTAATAAGCTTATCCAAAAAGGCATACATTTTTTCACCTCTTAAAGTAACCATAACCCCGATTGGTGCATTTTGGACTAATTTAAAAGCTGAAATTGATTTCTTAGCGCGGGTTACCATAGCTTTTTGACCTGAGATAACTGTAATGTTGTTGATTGCTTTATCAATTATTGAGCCATTTTCTTTGCCTTCAGAAACTGCCATGTTAACCACAACTTTGATAAGTCTTGGAAGAGCGTGCGGGTTTTTGACTCCCAGTGCTTCGGTTAACTTAGCTTTTATTTCTTCGTTATATTTTACTTTTAGTCTGTTCATAATTTTGCTTATGGCATATAGCTCGCTTACGCTGTAGGACTTATGGTCTTCACCACCACCACCCATCAGCAATTTACTAGCCGCTATTTGATCTCCTTTTTACATTTTTTGCAAATTCTAACTTTATCTTTGCCTTCAATTTTAAAACCAACGCGGGTTATCTTTTTACAGTTTGGACAAATCAAGGCAACGTTTGACAGGTTGACTGGTTTTACCAATTCGACTATTCCACCAGTTTGATTGTCGCCTGATTTTTTAACACTTCTTTTAGAGATGTTAATACCGGCAACAATAACTTTACCGGTTCTAACTAGAACGCGGTCAACATTACCGGTGCGTCCGGAATCTTTACCTGCTAATACTTTGACGTTATCGCCTTTTTTAATTTTGTTCATATGTTCCCTTGTCTCGCTTCGCTCGCAAGCGATCTCGTAAACTTCAATAATGCTTGCGCATTATATATTTGAATCAGAAGTTTACTCCGATTACCAAACCTCCCTTGCTAAAGAAATAATCTTTGAAAAACCAGCATCACGGACTTCTCTTGAGATAGGTCCAAAGATACGAGTTGCCCTCAAGTTATTATCTTTATCAACAATAACTCCGGCGTTTTCATCAAACTTTATATAAGAACCGTCTGCACGTCTGAGTTCTTTTCTTTGTCTGACAATAACGATACGGACGACTTCATGGTTTTTGACTTGACCGTTTGGATCTGCGCCTTTGACGACGCCGATTACGAGTTCTCCGGTCTTAGCTTTTCTTTTACCGGAACCACCTAATGGTTGGATGACCATTAGAGCTTTAGCTCCAGAATTGTCGGCTACTTTTAAATAAGTTCGGTGTTGAACGCTCATTTTATTTCAGCTTTCAGTCTTCAGCTATCAGACTTCAGCCTTTTCCTTTCCTTTGCTTTTAGCTTTTTTCTCTTTTGCAACTTTTGTTTCTTTTGTCTTTCCTTTTTTTGGCGCTTCAGATTCAGCTGAAGACTGATCGCTGACGACTGACAGCTCAACCTTTTCTTCGGGCATAACCTGTGCGATAGCTTCTTCTTCAACCTGTTTCATTGCTGCTTTACCCAAAGCGACAACATCTTTGCCGACGATTTTAACTACTTTCCAGAATTTTCTTTTGGAAATGGGTTTGGTTCCCTCGATTACAACTACATCTCCAAGCTTGGCACCGATTTCGTCATGAACTAAATATTTTTTGCTCCAAACATATGATTTGCCATACAGTTTATGAGTTTTTTTACCCTCTACTAAGACTGCGACTGTTTTTTGCATTTTTGCTGACACTACTCTTCCTATCATTATTTCGTACCTCCTTTTTCGGTTTTTTCAACTTTCTTTGAGCTCTCGACTTCAGACTTCTCTGCTTTAACTTCTTTAGGCTCTAAAGATGCAATTAATTTTTTCTGATTCATTGATGTTAAGACCCTGGCTAATTCTTTCCTTTTTCTTGAAATTGATTTCAGGTCTTTAATTCTATTAATATTTTTATCGAGAACCATATCATCCATTTCAATATTTAGAGCTTTAGCGCGAGCAATTAAACCCGTGATATCCATAACTTTTATTTCGTTTTTTAAATCTTTTAATTTCATATTAGTTGACTTTCTTTTGTTATAAATCTGGTTTTTAAGGCCAATTTATGTGATGCTAACCTGGTTGCTTCTTTAGCTATCTCTTCTGTGACTGCACCCATTTCAAAGATCATTGTTCCCGGTTTAACTACTGCGACATAACCGATAACATCACCTTTTCCTGAACCCATCCTCGCTTCTGCCGGATGCTTAGTAATTGGTTTATCAGGAAAAATCCTGATCCAAATACGTCCGCCCCTTTGCGTAAACTTAGTCATTGCCCTACGAGCTGCTTCAATTTGCCTTGACGTAACCCATCCTGCTTCTAATGCCTGTAAGGCGAAGGATCCAAAAGAGATCTTATTTGTCCTGGTTGCTATTCCGCCTCTTTTGCCACGGAAAGCTTTCCTATATTTAACTCTTTTGGGTGCTAACAGTGCCATTAGATTTTAGTCTCCCCTTTATTGATCCAAACTTTTACTCCAACATAACCTGACTTGGTGAGGGCCGGAAATATTGCAAAATCAATGTTAGAACGCAAAGTGTGCAATGGAATTGATCCTAATGCTTTCCATTCACGTCGAGCGATTTCCGCTCCACCAATTCTTCCAGCAAGAGCGATTTTAACTCCTTTAGCTCCGGCCTGCATTACTCTTTCGGCAGACTGGTTCATGATCCTCATGGCTGGCATCCGTCTAGCTAACTGCTCGGCTATGTTTAGTGCAACTAGATATGCCTGTAAGTCAGGAGCTCTAACATCCATTGGTGAGATCTCCAGCTTGTTCTCATCTTTTAATTTTAGTTGGCGCATTAAGAATTTTTTAAGTTCCAATAAGCCGCTTCCCCCTTTACCAATCAAAACTCCAGGTCTGGTGACGTGAATGATAACTTTAATCTTACCGACTGCTCTTTCAATTTCGATTTTAGCAATTCCGGCTGGACGCAATTTCTTCATTAGAACCTCTCTGATGTTAATATCCTCTTTGAGGAAAATGGCGTAATTTTTAGTTCCAGCAAACCACCTTGATTCCCAAGGCGCTAATACTCCAAGTCTAAAACCGATCGGATTAACTTTTTGTCCCATTTTGTTTGTTAGGGTATAGGGTAGAGCGTCAAGGGTATAGTTCTTTTGTTTTAACTACACGCTCTACGCTATCTTCTATACGCTATTTATTGTCCTTTCTTTCTGTTACTTCGACTATTTTGTCTGTTATCATTTCTTTAATCTTTGCTGTTTTTTCTTTAACAGATCCCTCGACTTCGCTCGGGATGACAGCTGAGGCTGTCACTTTTTTAAGCTTGCCTGGCTTTAATTTAATGTCGTCTGTTAAGACGATCTTAATATGGCTCATTCTCTTTTTATATGGCCGGCCTCTTCCTCTACCTGCTGTACCAACGCGATATCTTTTTGCTTTTAAGCCTTCATTTATCTCGATTGATTTAAAAACAATTCCTTCTTTAGAGCCAGAGTTAGCCAGGACAGTTTTAATTGCCTTTAACAAAGGCTGGGCTGCAGCATTTGATGTAAAATGCAGAGTCTCAAGTGCTGCATAAGGATCCATCTTTCTGACCATATCAGCTACTAACCTCAGTTTTCGAGGTGAGCTGCCGATATTCTTCTGTATTGTTATAAATTCCATATTTTTTTGCTTATGGCGTATAGCTTATTGCATATGGTCTTAACCATCTGCTATTTGCCATACGCTATCTGCGCTCCTTAAGTTTTAGCTGTCGCTTTTTCAGTCATTTTTCCATGGCCTCTGAAAGTTCTGGTT
>CAYNRM010000058.1:0-8616 GCA_964399555.1 uncultured Gammaproteobacteria bacterium
GAATGCAAAAAAAGTTAGTGAAAAAAGTGGCGTAATTCTTTTAATTATCATAATTGCGTTCTCAAACGGTTGCTATACTTCCACAACTAAAGTTCCCCAAAGTTTGTCATGGATTGCCTGACTACGATTATCAAATAATACCCAAAAGAAATCAGCAATAATAGCTAGATAAAAGATGGGGACAATTGAAGCAAAAGTTACAACAACTGTTGGCGTTACCACTCTACCAATCAAGTATTTGAAGATTGTGACAGTCTTGCCAGTTTTGGCATCTATTACTTTAATGCCGACCCTCTTTTTTCCAACACTCTGACCTGTCTTGTTAATTTGCAGCATACAGAATATCCAATAAACAAAAGGCCAAATCATTGAGCCTATCGCTGCTATAACAAAAATTAAACTAATAAGGGGATTACCTTCTATATCGACACCAATGAAAAACATTACTACCTTAAAAACCGCATACACCGATGAAATTATCACCATAGGTAGAACCGGTAAAAATAAATCCCAGAACAAAGCTCTTAGCCTTTTTAATTTGCCAGCAATTTTTTGCTTTCCGCTAGAGGTAGGTGTTTTGATTGCCTCGGTGGAGACTGCTCCACAGTCAGTGCAGAATTTTACTTTTTGGTCTAATTCTGTGCCGCATTTACTACAGTTCATAATGACTCCTTACTCCGAGAATACTCCAAAAACCAGAGCTAGAAGCAGGATTACAACTCCGACGATCAATTGCGCGAGTATGTAATAACCCCAAACTGTAAAGGCTCTATTAATAAGTTTTGGATGATTTGTTCCAATTGACTCCAAGCGTAACAAGCGCTCGTCAAGCTCACTGGTTATTTGACTGTCCTTATTCTTGTTTTCCTTTTTAGGAACTTCGATCTCTTTTGGTTCCTCGACCTTTAATCCACATTCCGGACAAAACTTAGCTTTTTCTCCCAGCTGAGTTCCACAGTTGCCACAATACATAAATTATCCTTTCAGTGATGCACCACAACTTATGCAGAAGTTGGTTGATTTATTAACCTTTTCTCCACAATTAGAACAATATTTTTCCTTATCAACAAATTCCTTTGGTACAGCACTTTCGATGTTATCGCCATTAGATAATAAGAACTGTTTGTTCAACTCATTTTTGTAATACTCCTTCAGCTCCAGTAAAAAATCATCAATATTGGGCTCGATTTTATGACCCTCATATTTCTTTTCAATGTTACTAAGAAAATCATCCATAATTGCATCGGTTACTTGGTTGGACTTTTTTACTCTTTTGAGTTCTTCATCAAAAGATTTTTTTCCATAGTCAGGTGATGGATAAAAAAAGTTTAGGACATCGGGATATGCAGCAATAAACCAAGCGTGAGTGTCCCTCTTTAAAGATAATGGATAATTAATAACACTAGACAGCCCTTTTAAAACAATCTTAAGCTCAGGGGTGGCATTATTTAAAAGTTGATTCTCCTTTTCTCCTAGAAACACACTTGAATTCTCCAAAAAAAACATTCTTGGGCTGATGTCACTAAAGATAAGGTTCATGTTTTTTTGCCATTGTTCCAAATTAATTTCGTCCTTGATTAGACTAAGTTTCTTTTTATCAAGTAAATAGCTGGTCTGACCCAAGTATTGATGTAATATTTCTATATCATCTTCATCAATAGTTGGTAGGGTGGCAATGACCTTATTAGCTTCGTCTATTTGACTAAATTTTGTTTGAAACCCAATCATAATCCAAACTATCAAAATACCGACAACCCATGACGGTATGGGGGTAAACAGGATAATTGCAAACAAAATAGTATTTTGAGTAACAAATGCTTGTAAAGTTTGGTAGCCTTTAGCAGTCCAGTAATCAACATACTTCCATATAGAACCAATCGTAATAAAAACCCACAATAACAAAATTGCTTTAATAAAATTAAAGAATAAACCGCCTGGGAAAAAGGCAATAATAAGTAGTGGTATCCAAGTCATTGCTGTCCATCTAATTGGAACTATCTTCTCTAATCTATGATTATTCATAGTCTTTATCCTCAACAATAAACCCAATGTATAAAAACAATCCAGCACTCACCAAGTCTATTGGCAGCCAAACTTCTCTTGAGAGATATACAGGGATTATGGGATTGAAAAGAACAGCTAGCAATGCCAAGACAACACTCCATCCTTGGAGTTTTCTCTCGTACAGTTGGTACGCTAGAAAAACACCACCAATGGAGACGACAAGTCTCAGAAATGTGTAATAGCCATATGGCAAGGGAAGTATAGCAAGTAAAAGTAAGATACCTACGATTGTGGCAACTGTTTTAATTGGCTCTTTCATACTATATTTTTCCTTTCTTAAAATTGACAAAAAGGCTCGATACCATCCAAGTCACCATAAGCGTCTTGATAATAACCACTCTCTAAATTTGATTTAGCAGAATCGATGGCGTAGCGATATTCTTTTTTACACCTCTCCAAATCCGATATCTCGTACTCCAGATCTGAAACTTGTCCTTCCAAACTAGAAATCACACTTTTGTAAGAGTTGTCTCCAGAAGCACTATTTGAATTAACTAAAATAAAAAGAAAAAAAGCTATCCCGCCAATAATAAGAAAATTCTTCATGATTTTTTTCCTTGTATCTGACCAATCGAGTAGAAAAATAAAAATGAAATTGCTAGATCTATTAAAATCCAAGTGCCTTTTTCTAAATAAACTGGGGCAATTGGATTAAAAAGAAATGCTGTAAAACTAAATGCAACTACCAGTCTAGTGTTTTTACTTTGATAAAAATTATACGCAGAAAACAATCCACTAACAAAAATTACTAATCTCAAAAGCTGATAATAACCATATGGTAAGCTGGCAATAGCAAACAACAACATTGTCCCAGAGACGATTAAAACTATTTTAAATAATTCGTTGTTCTTCATTTTTTTAGTTTCGCAATCAGCCAATAAACAGCCACTATGGGCAAGCCTACAAAAAATAAGTACTTATAGTATAGCCCAACTAAAAAAATTATTTTATTTCCTCCATAGAACAAAAAACCGAAGAATACTACCATTCCACCTAGCCCATAAGCAATCTGAAGAATCTCTTTTATTTTTGATGATTTTTGGTCAGTACTCATAATTTTTTTATTGCTATTAATTGACTGAAGTTTATCATGGGTAATTTCAAAATGCTATTTATCAACTGTAGAGCTATCAACTGCATGAATTTAGGCATGTATGCATGAGGCAATACAACAAACCAGATGCAACACTTCGAAAGAGGTTTGGTGACCGAGTGAGGCAACTACGAAAAAACCTTGGACTTTCACAGGAAGAACTAGGCTTTAAGTCTGACATTCATAGAACTTACATTGGCGCAGTTGAGCGTGGTGAACAAAACGTGTCATTGGATAATATCGGCAGGCTTGCTAAGCATCTTAAAGTGTCGCTCTCAGAACTTTTTAAATTTTGACCTTCACATTGCTCGCAACCTTAGTGTTAAATTTCAATATACTTGAGGTATAATCATGTTCATATAAGAATTAAGATATGAGTGTAAGAGAGTTTTCTAATGCGGAGATAACAACCGCTGAATACATGGATTTGGAGCAAGTTTTATCACCTTGTCTGGGTGATTTTGTGGATATTTGCCTTGGTTACCCAATTCTGTGTTTAGTTGTGAGGACATTCAGGAATATCTACCCTCACAATTATGTACAGTTGAACGACTACTACATAAGACTCGTTCGGCTGATGCGGGAGGCTTACGTCGGTGTAGATGCCGTGATTGATTCATATTACGGGAGTCGTGGATCCGCTGATTTGGAATACTTCTTAGTTAATCCTCACGTTTTTGAAGATGAAGTATACATTCCAGCAAGCACTCTCTTCGATATTGATATTAAACTTTGGCCTGAAATTGACCACAAATTTGACATGTATACCGACTTGGTTGAACGTAATTACTATGAGGTTATAGGAAGGGAGAAACTTAAAGCACCGCATGATGAGCTCTTTCAAAGAATTATAAACAATATTGAGAAGCTTGATCCGGCAGTAGACAGGAAAATCCTAGTATTAAATACAAGCAATGGAACTCTTACTTATCGTGATGTGCAACCTATAAGAGTCAGTCTAGGAACCAACGAAATACGCCTTTTAGGGCTTCTTCTAGAGAATATCGGAAGAGTTGTTAGTTATAATCAAATTGGCGAAAAACTTAATTTAAATTGTTACGACCCAAGTAAGCCATGGGATGCAGCCCCGCACGAAGTTAAGCAGTTAAAGGTTCGATTGTGCAAAATTCTTGGCTTGGCTGGGATGACTAAAGAGAACATTGCGTCCGCATTTAAAGTTCAGAGTAAAACTGGTTATATTTTGACGCTTAAGTAAGAGTTCTTCCACCCCGTTGTTACCTTTTTTATACCTTTTATGTGACCAGTAATGGCATGTTTTTGACCTGCGGCTTCGCTTATCTTTGACCTAGTCATTAATAAGTATATGAATCAAGACAGTCAAATCACCACATCACTTTCTTTAGCAGCGTACCTTGGTGCCATAGGCATTGACTGTGTAGGTATCGAAAAAGTTGACACTAGTCAGCAGCTCTCATTTATTTTCAATATCTCTTCAGATCGACTAAACGAATTGGCCGATCTTTTTTGGTCTAAAAAGAGCAGCATCGACGCCCTAACTTATTTTGAAGCACTGAAGGTTCTGAAATCACGTATCTATCAATATAAAAATCAAGAAAGGCAACATGAAAGAACAACTTCTTTCTGAGGCACGGAAGTACCTCAATACAGGCTTTTCAATCATCCCCGTGAACTTACTCAAGGATGAGAACGGTAAGTATCAAAAAAAGCCGTTAGTAAGATGGCAAGATTATCAAAAAATAAAAGCAAGTGATCATGAATTACTTAAATGGGCTTCTTTCCCTTCCTTGAATGGCTTAGGGGCTGTGACAGGAGAAATTTCAGGTATTGTTGTTCTAGACATCGATAACCCAGAACTCCTAAGCGACTTTGATTTACCGCTAACACCACGAGTTAGATCAATTTCTGGAGGATATCACTACTACTTTAAATACCCTCACGATCTGAAGGTTAAAAACCATCAAGCACTACTCCCAAAAGTTGATATTCGTGCCGATGGTGGTTTTATTGTCATTCCCCCTTCGGGAATTGATGATGAGCATTCGTATATTTGGGAACAAAATTTTGCAACGACCCCTCTTGCGGAGATTCCCACCTGGTTGCGAGATTTACTAGAAGTAGCACAATCGCCTGAGTTTACACAAATCGAATTTGATCCTGAAAAAGCTGTTGAAGCTGGTTCAAGACATAAAACTTCGCTCCAAGCTATCGGTTACTTATCACGCAAATATCATAGTGAAGGGTTAGATAAGATTTGGGACAGACTCCTGAATTGGGTGAGCACAAAATTTAGTGTTTCCTTTGGACAAGAAGACATGGCTTGGTTAAAAGGCTCTTTTGATCGTTATGCCCCTAAAAATATTGCCAGTAGTACCAGAAAGTCACCAGCTCGTCTTATTGAGTTAGTTGTTGAAGGAAAGTTTGGATTATTCAAAACGACAAAGGACAAAAAAACTTACATTGGAAAACCTGAGCAACCGTTAATCGTAATTCCCACAGACAGTGAAGAATTTTACGACACTATTTCGTTGGAATATTACGGCCAATACAGAACCCCACTTACAAACGATTCACTTAAAAAAGTGCTACCAACCATTCGAGCTCTAATTAATGAGAAGGGCGAGGAAATTCAGCTGAGTAACCGAGTTGCAAGCAAAGATGGACACGTCTACTATGACCTTTTTGAAGATAATGTGTTTGTTAGTGTATCTAATCAGGGTGTCCAAATTGTGGGACCCGATGCCATTCGGGCAAGTGGGCTTCGTTTCGTGCGCTATTCACACCAGCAACCGCAATGTATGCCGAAGCTTGATGCTCCTATTTCAGATGCTTATTTGCTTTTTGATTTTCTGGCAATTAAAGATGAAGAACAAAAAATGCTGTTACTGTGCCATCTTGTAGCGTCGTTGGTACCTAACATCTCACGTTGTATGTTAGTGTTTCAAGGTTCCCGAGGTTCAGCTAAATCGACTTCACAGCGTTTAATTCGCTTCCTTATTGATCCTGCGTCACCAGCGTTATTGCGGATTCCTAAAAGTTCTGACGATTTACAAATTTTCCTCGAGAAAAATTATTTTTGCTGTTTCGATAATGTTTCATGGATTAGTAAGGAGGTATCCGACTCTCTGTGCATGATGATCACTGGTGGCGGAACTTTGAAACGGAAGTTATTTACAGACAACGAAATCGTTACAACTGACCTAAAAAGTTGTCTGGCAATTAATGGTATTAATCTAGCAATTCACGAACCTGATCTCCTTGAGAGATCGCTCATTATTGAAACGACGCGATTGGAAGCGGTTAGGTCTGAAGAAGAGCTCATGGCTGAGTTTGAAAGAGCAAAGTCGAGAATCCTAGGTGGCATATTTTCACTTTTGGCTTCCACGCTTCAAAGCTTACCTAGCCAAGCTCCTGGGGCATTTAGAATGGCAGACTATTACCGTTACGCTTCAGCAGCAGCAATCTCATTAGGCTCAACTAGGGAGCAATTTGAGCAAATTTTTCAACGGAATATTGATCGACAGAATGAAGCTGCAATTGAAAGTTCACCACTCGCCCAAGTTATCGTCGATTTTATCTCAGATAAATCAGTTCCCTCTGAGCTTAAATCCTCGGAACTCTACTCTCAGCTATCTGATAGAGCTAAAGAAATGGGTGTTGAAAAAGGTATGCCCAATGGTGCTCACAACTTATGGAAAAAACTTAACCCTCTTAGAGTTGATCTTGAAGGTGTGGGAATTCTTGTAGAGAAAATTTGTCGTAGAGACGGAACGTATATTCGAATAGTAAAAAGTCCTTCGGTGGAAGCAGCGGAGGCTGCGGAAGCTGAAGAGATTGCTAATTCATTCTAACTATGGCTATTTCACAAGCCCAACTAGCATCGTTCAAGGAGGTTTACCAAGAGCAGTATGGTCAAACTATTACTGATGCTGAGGCTTATGAAATGGCGAGTAATTTATTGGGGTTATACATCGCAATTTACATAACTCCACCAGATCGCAATGATGACTATAAGTCTTGAAATCTCGAGGTAATTTTAGTATAATACAAGGAAATAAGTATGTTTTCATCAAATCAAAATCAAGATCAAAAAAAAGCCAAGAAGTATATCCTTTATGCTCGAAAATCTACTACCTCTGAAGACCGTCAAGTGGCTTCAATTGAGTCTCAAATTGAAGTCATGACTGATGTGGCTCGTGAGAATGAATTGAAAATTAGCGAGGTGATGAGTGAGTCAGGGTCTGGCTTTAAAATTGGTCGTCCAATATTCAACAAAATGATGGAAAAAATTGAAAGCGGTGAAGCTGATGGCATCATTGTTTGGAAACTGTCACGTCTGTCACGCAACCCTGATGATGCGGGTAGAATTATGGGTTTCTTGCAGCGTGCAATGGTTAAACATATCAGAACCGTTGAGAGAAACTGGTATCCAGAAGACAATGTCATGATGATGTACGTTGAGTTCGGCTTAACTAACCAATTTAGTCGTGACCTGAGTAGCGATACTCGCAGAGGTCTCACAAAGAAGGCAGAAAGAGGATGGCTGCCATTGGCCATATTACCCTTGGGTTATCAACACATTCCATTAAAAAAGTTAGGTGATGTGGAGATTATTGTTGAAGAGTCTCGCTTCTCACTAATTCAGCACGCTCTAAAATCAGTAGCTTCTAAAAGTAAAACACCAGTTGAAGCTTATGAGCAACTTAAAGCATTAGGTTTGCGAGGTCGCAGGGGTGAAGAAATTGCAAAAAGTGTTTGGTACAAAATGCTTTCTCAACCTTTTTATGCTGGTACATTCGAATTCCCAATAGGTTCAGGGAACTTTTATGAGGGTAAACATAAAGCAGCAATCTCTGAGGATGAATACAAATCAATTTTGTCTGTATTGGGAAGAAAAAATCCTATTAGACAACTAAAACACTTTTTTTCTTATACCGGAATGATCCGCTGCGGAGAGTGTGGTTGTGCCATTACTGCTGAGAAAAAACATAAGAAGCAAAAAAATGGTAATACCCACGATTACACTTATTATCGCTGTACGAAGAAAAAGGGTCATTGCTCCCAGCCATGCACGAACATTGATGTTCTTGAACCACAATTTGAACAATTACTCAGTAATATAAAGGTTCCAGTTGCCTTCCATGAATGGGCAATTGATCAAATTAAATTAGATCAACAAAAGTACATTAATGATCGCAACCTTACTCAAGAAGCCTTCAGAAAAACATATGATGGCTGGGTGAAAAAAATTGACCAGCTAGTTGAAAAGTATATTGAAGGGAAAGTCTCAGAAGAAATTTACCAGAGAAAAGTAATTGAATACGAAGCTAGTAAGAACCGAGCCAACAGTGTACTACATGGAGTTGATCAGCGGATTGAAGAACGAATTCAAGAGCTTAATCAGGATCTCGATTTCTCAGTTAAAGCTCGCTTAGAGTTTGAAAATGGGAGTGAAGAAAAGCGACGAGAGATTATCGTCA